>CAZBKS010000001.1:0-21024 GCA_964492475.1 uncultured Syntrophomonas sp.
CGACGGTTCTGTTGTTACACTCAAAAGGGAAAAAAGTGTAACAACAGAACCGTCCCCTTATTACACCTTGTTACATTTAAATAATACTGCAAGATGGGTTATAATTTGCTCAACGGAGTTTTCTGAACAGGCATCGAAACTACACTCGGTTCAACTGTGCCTGCAAATCGTGTTGAGCTTTAGTTGGTACATTGTGATTGGAAAGGTTGTGGATTAGTTGCTGATAGCCCTGGGGATTATGGCGGCATTGATCTTTTTTATATACGGATTTTATTTTTCTTTAATTCTAAGGGGGCAACCTCAGACATTGGAGATAGAAATGCGGGAAGCATTTGTAATATGGCTGCAGGAAGAAAAAGGATCGGCCATAGCCAGACTGCTGCTGATGCTGCTTGCTTCCTTAGTACTGGAAGTCATCTACTTTGTTCTGGCTTTTATGCTCCTGCATAACCCGGTCATGATTGTTTTGACTTTGATTCTGGCAGGAGAGGAACTGCTGCATATAGTGGTGGTCTTTGGCTCCTCCTATAGATACTTCCGGGGTCGTATAGGAGCAGAAAAAATAATAAACTGGATTATTGAAAGAGTAAGTGCTGTCTTTTTCTTTACTCATGCCTTTTTGGTTCTGGTAAATGTTTTTTTTTTATAACTGAATATCAAGTAATGGAGGAGATTGAGCTTGTTAAATAAATACCGGCAGGCACTGGCCAGCTTATGCATTTATAGAAATATCCTGGCTGATCCACTCATAAAAGCTCTGGTAAAAGCTTTGGAGCAGGGCATAAATGGAGCCGGCTCCATGGAAGTTATGGATGCCTATTACGAATTTCTTAACCTGGTATTTAAAAAGGGGATGTCGTTTCAACATTATTTGCTGGAATTAATTCTGTATGATGATAATCCCTTCAGCCGCGCAGCGGAGAAACGTAGCAATGAAGATATGGATCCGGTACTGGCAGCGGCCGCCAAACATGATCTTAACTGCCTGCAGACATTATATCGGATGGATTGCCGAGAACTAGAAATGATTCTGGGAGTACCCGGGCCAGGAATAGCCCTGCCGCCTGAGATCTTCCCCGTCGAAAGCATATCGGCACGCCTGGATAAATCTTTGGAATGGTCTTGCGAAATGGAATATCTCAGTGATTATTATGCTTATAATTCCCGGGGTAGCGCAGGAAGATACCGGGCTTTACGATATACAGTCCAGGAAGGGTTGATAGGGATCAAAAACCCGGACCTGCCTGATATGGATGATTTAATAGGCTGTACCAGACAGAAAGAACAATTGTGCCGTAATACTGAGATTTTTCTCCAGGGTTATCCGGCCAACAATATTTTGCTTTACGGTCCCCGGGGGACAGGGAAATCCAGCATGATTAAATCGCTGCTGAATAAATATGAAAAGCAGAATCTGCGCATGGTGCAAATCAACCGGGAACAAATAAACTGCCTGCCTGATCTTATGAACGTGCTGGCCGGCTATAGTCTTAAATTTATAATATTTATCGATGATTTATCTTTTGAAGAGTATGAAACCGAATATAAAGGTTTGAAGGCGGTGCTGGAAGGCGGTTTGGTTCGTCAGGAGCCTAATGTGCTATTGTATGCCACCTCCAATCGAAGACATCTGGTAAAAGAATATTTTAGCGATCGGGGTAAGGTGGGGGAAGAAGTCCACGGTATGGATACTATGCAGGAAAAACTGTCGCTGGCTGACCGGTTTGGTTTATGTATCAGTTTTGAGACTCCAGATAAAAAGACTTATCTGCAAATGGTAGAGTATATGGCCCAAAAGCGTCAGATCAATATGGAGCCTCAGCTGCTGCAGAGCAAGGCCCTGGAGTGGGAAAGAAATCGGCATGGCCCTTCCGGGCGTACCGCGCGGCAATTTATTGATTCTCTGGGTCGAGGATAGGCTGTGAATAACCTTCCGGGCTGCGGGAGAGAAACAAAGGAACAAAGTCTTCTTTTATCTTGATCCCCAGGACTGCGTAGCTGGCCTGGAAATTTTCGGTTTTAACCTTTTTACCTCCCTGAATATCTTGCGCAGGTATATCCATAATACGTGAATCGGAATTGTAAAGTCTGATGACCACATTTTCACGCTGCGCTTTTAGTCCAAATTTTTCCATGGTACTATTCCAGGTATCGCTGCTGATATGCCAGTATATTTGAACATGTTCCTCACTGGCCTGCAGTCGCAGAACATCTTGTTCAGGTACTGGCTGAGGGTCCAGAAATCTAAATAATTCCTGGGCAGTTTCGAACTTCAGCTTATTACTGTTCTCAGGCGCATCAGCAGGGGGGCGTTTTTCCAGACTGGCTAATATCCAGTAGACCAATGTTACTAGAACCAGGGTTACAATAGAAATAAAAAGCAGGGGAGTCATTGTTTCACCACCAATTTATTTAAATCTAATTTTCTTACTTATTATTCCCCTTATATGCAGTTATTATAAAGAGGGAACCAGGGAATGCCAGTTTGGACGAAAAATAATTTCCGTTTGAACAATGGGGATGGTTGTGCCGGCTCCTGATAATCTCAAGCTTTCCCAATAATTTTTTGCTGTAAATAGAGTAAGCGAGTTATAATAGTAAATTGTAAGGGGTGAAATTATTGCTTGATACTGCCCTGAATCCTAAATGGGGTTGGATAGATCTAATTATAGTGTATATCGGCACAGTATTATTAACCCTGCTGGGCACCAAACTGATTGCGCCCAATATTGTTGATTTATTAACTTATTTTGCTGCCGGTGCTATAATACAGTTTTTTATCAGTATAGGGCTGGTTTTACTATTAGTTGTATATGTAAATAAAGCCCGCTTGGTTGACCTGGGTTTTAAAAAACCATCCGTGCATAACCTTTTAGTATACGGACTGCTGGGCGGCATACTGTTGATGGTTTTCATGATATTGATCGGTATACCAGTATCAAGATTACAGCCTGATGTGCAGCCGCAGGTTTTTGAGCAGATGCTGCGCTCGGTGGAGCAGAATTGGCAATTCTTCATCTTGCTGTTTCTGGGGGCGGTGACGGCTCCTATATCGGAAGAGTTATTTTACCGGGGCATGCTTTATCCAGTGTTTAGAGGCTGTCTGGGGCCTGGGTGGGGGGCTGCGGCATCCGGCCTTATTTTCGGTCTGGCCCACTGGGATTTATGGAGAACCATTCCACTGGCCATAGGGGGAGCAGCGCTCTGTTACATGTATGAAAAAACCGGTAATATATGGGTTACTATGCTGGCTCATGGGACATGGAATGGATTGATGTCATTAATGGTCTATTTTAATTTTTTCGTCTGACACTATTTTGCTGACCTAAAAGGCTATAACAAATTGATTTACCAGAGAGAGGAGTAAAGGTTGTGCCGATTTACGATTATGAGTGTGAAAATTGTGGACGTTTTGAAAAAATGCAGAAGATCAGCGAGGAGGCCATAAACGAATGCCCTAAATGTGGAGGGGCGGTGCACAGGCTGATCAGCAAGAATGTGGGGATAGTTTTTAAAGGTGGCGGATTCTATAAAACCGACAATGAGAATAGAATAAAGGATAAAGCCCGGGCCGTTAATCAGGAAAGACAGAAGGATAACCAGGCTTTATTGGATAAAGATGTAAAAGGCTATGTTAAACAGGCGGAAAGTACCAATCAAAAAATACAGGAAGCCTCATCGTAAAAGGAATATAATGTAAATTAATAACTGTAACTATAGTCAGGTGCGCCTGGGGGGGAGGTAAAGCTTCTGATCAGAGCCATCACGTTTGATTTCTGGAATACCCTCTATAAAGGTCCTGCCGACCGCAGGGTATTTGAAAAAAGGATGAATGCTGTGACCGAACTGCTGCAACAGGCAGGCTATGACCTCAGTGCTGAAAGTGTAGGGGTGGCTTTTAAAGCAGCCTGGCAAAAGGCAGATCGTATGCAGCGTGAACATTGCTTTGACCCTTCTCCGAGGGGGCAGGTAGAATTTGCTCTTCAGGATATGCAGTTAAAAGTCGATGAACATATTAAGGATGAGTTGTACCATGCATATACCAGCAAGCTGTTGGAGATACCTCCTGATATGAATGAAGGAGTAGCAGAAACTCTGCCTCTACTAGCGGAAAAATACCGGCTGGCAGTAATATGCAACACCGGTGTTACACCGGGAGTAATTTTGCGTCAGCTTATGAAGAAGGATAAGATATTCGATTATTTTCAATTTCTGGTTTTTTCCGATGAAGTGGCCTGGTCTAAACCGAATGCAGCCATATTTAAGTACGCTCTGAAAAACATTAAAATTACCAGCCAGCAGGCAGCCCACATCGGTGACGATGAGAATACCGATGTAGCAGGCGCAAAAGCGGCCGGCATGATTGCAGTATGGCTGGCACCGGATAAAACCTATATGGTACCGGAAGCAGATTATAGTGTCCAAAGCGTCAGGGAGCTATTAAATATTTTTGATTGAGTGGTGAATATAGTATGGAATACAAATTGTCTAATATTGCTGAGCAGCTGATCTGGCAGGAAATCGATAATGTTTTGCTGCAAAAACCAAATGCTTGTAGATGCGACAAGTGCCGTGCGGATATCGCTGCTTATGCTCTTAACAAAGTAAAACCCCAGTATGTAGTAAGCCGCAAAGGGGAGGTGTATGCGAGAACCCAGAGCCTGCAAAATTCCTACCGGGTAGGGCTCTTGGTAGCCATAACCGAAGCGGTGGAAATAGTAACTGCTTATCCACGCCATGATGAATAGGAGCGGGAGCGTGAAGGAAATAGAGATATACACTGATGGAGCCTGTTCAGGCAACCCTGGTCCGGGAGGCTGGGGAGCAGTACTTTTTCACCAGGATAAAATAAAAGAAATATCTGGAGGAGAACCTGACACCACCAACCAGCGCATGGAGCTAAAAGCAGTTATTGAAGCTTTAAAGGCATTAAAGGTAAAGGGCTGGCAGGTAACGGTCTATTCAGACAGCGCCTATTTTATAAATGCAGTGCAGCAGGACTGGTTAGGCCGTTGGCAGCAAAACGGCTGGAAAAACAGCCGAAAAGAGCCGGTAGCCAATCAGGATTTGTGGCTGGAGCTTATAAGGATGATGAAATTAAACCAGGTAAAGGTTGAAAAAGTCAAAGGACATTCCGGTAACAAGTGGAATGAACGCTGTGACCAGCTGGCCCGTCAAGCGATCCAGAACCCGGGAATCGATTGAGAGCAGGGGGAAAAGGAAGTCGAACAAATGCCTAAAATTGAAGTTTATTTGCAAAATGATGAGCCGGAACCAAGTGTCAGCCTTAGAATAAGGGATCAGGCTGCCACGGCCGGAGATCTTCTGGAGGCATGGCAGCCCCTGTGCGATGATGAAACTTTATTCAAGGCCTTTGCTGAAGGCAATTATTCCATGTGCAGGGGATGCACAACCAACTGCTGTAATACGGCTTATGTAATACCAGATATCATTTCTTTCAAGAAGATGGCTCACCATCTGCACCTGAGTCATAAGGAATTTTTATCCGGATACTTTCAAAAAGAGAAATTGGCGGTCGGGCTTCCCAGAATGAAACCTGATCCCTGTATATTTCTGCAGGATAATATCTGCACCATTTATCCCCTGCGGTCTTTGATCTGCAGGTTTTATGTGTGTACCCGGCTGAGCGGTCCCGTGGAGCAGTTTATATATTCTCTGACCTGGACCGGCATTACTGCTTCCATTTTGTTTGCGGAACAAAATGGTCTGCTGATGCCCGAGCCAGGGGTGGGAATGAGCAGTATGGATATGCTGTTTAAAGGCTTGATAGAAGAATACCGAGATAACCCCAATGTGGAGCTCTTTATAAATGCGGAAGAATATTCCGAAATACCACTGCTGCCGTTTATAGATAATTATACCCGGGTGCTTCTTGATTTAACTAAATAAGGGAGAAAGCTTCCTAGCTTTCTCCCTTATTTTTTTACTATTTAAAGATGTTTGCATATCATCTGCTAAACCAACTTTTAAGGGTATAAGAATTATCCGGGGTAACCCCATCAAATGTATATCCGTCCGCCTGCACACTTTCAATGACAGTAACATACGTACCACTGGCGGCATTGGATATCTTAAATGCTATAGTCCCTTTAGAAGAAGTATTGCCGCTGCCGCTGTAATACAAAGTGCCGTTGCGATAAACACTTATGGAAACAAGCGCATTGGCAACAGTCTGCCCGGACTCATTTACTATCGTTGGGGTTATAGTCAAGGTGGTAGATAAGAATTTAGTACTGCTGCTGTATGATATCTTCTTGACTATAGCCAGCAGATCACCAGCCTCGGCATTAAGGGTAAAGTTGGCGGTGCTGTTCTTACCGGCAGTCACGCTTACCGATTTGGAAGCGTCCTGGTAGCCGTCGGCTGAAACGCTGAGGGTATAAGTGCCTGGGGCAACATCCGGGAAGGAATAAGTTCCATCCGCAGCCGTGGCGGCCGTCCCGCCGCTAAAGCTTACCGATGCTCCCGCTATGCCGCTGTTTCCATCGCTAACTGTTCCTGATATGCTGCCGTTTTCAACGACTACGGCTTCGTCCGCATCAACCAGTCCATATCCCTAAAGTTTGTCACGACCCGATGCACCCAGATCATCGGCTGTATCCTGTAAAAGCTGGCGAACAGCGGCATTGCTGATGCCAGGATTGGCTGCCATAATCAAGGCGGCAGTACCGGCTACATGAGGAGAAGCCATGGAAGTGCCGCTTAAAGAAGCATAACTCTTGCCAGGTATGCAGGAATATACTGCTACGCCTGGAGCAGCCATTTCCAATGTTGAACCAGTACTGGAATAAGAGGCTCTGGTATTCGAACTGTCGACCGCACCAACCGCAATGACTTGACTGTACCGGGCGGGGTATTGAACATTATCTCCTGTACCACTGGCTTTACCAGAATTACCTGCTGCTGCAGCGATCACAATGCCTTTTTCATAAGCTCTGTTTATGGCCTCCTGGAACCCAACGGCACTGGAACTAGTACCCAGGCTCATATTTATTATCTGTATGTCATTTTCACAGCACCAGTCCAGGGCCTGAATTATTGAACTGACATATCCGCTGCCGGATGAATCCAGTACCTTTAAGGCATAGAGAGAAGCCTGGGGAGCTACTCCTACTACTCCCGATCCATTGTCTTCAGCAGCTATTATGCCGGCTACATGGGTGCCATGTTTGTTGTCGTCCATGGGATCACTATCACTATTAACAAAATCATAGCCGCCGGCGTAATTGTCTTGGAGATCAGGATGAGTATAGTCTATGCCGGTATCAATAACTGCTACATTTATACCTGCCCCGGTTTGTCCGGCATCATGAACTGTTCCGGCGCCTATATGTTTAACACCCCAGGAGTTGTTCAGTTCGATATCCGAGGCATAAACTTTCACATCGAAGCCTACTTCTTTTACTCCTTTTAATGTTTTTAAGTTTTCAATGGTATAATTCTGCAAATCTACTACCATTCCATTAACAATATCAAAATTGGCCTTTATTTTCCCGCCTTTTTGGGTAATGACTGTTTTAACGTCTTTAATATCTTTCGTGGCTGCATCATCATCAAAAATCACGATTAACCGGTTTTTTGATTCATCCGGTGAGGCTAGAGTTGATGGGATATAACTTGAAAAAGCTAAACTAAAAATAAAAAAAGCAACCATAGCTAATGCCCCGGTACGAAGTCTAACACTGATCATATTCATTTACCTCCCAATGAAATTTAAGTCAGCTGATAAATAATATTAATATTAGTATATATTTGAGTAACTGGAATATCTACCCTTTACCCATGAGCAAAAATAAAGATTTCTTGATATTTAACGGTTTGTCAGCAATTGTTTACTATCATATTTTACCCCCCTGATTTCTATTGGCATCTAGACCACGTAAGCGAAAATCTGTATCTTGCAATATGTAACAGTCTGATGAGCAAGGCCTGTGAAGCCTGAGTTAATTATCGATAGTTATATCCTTGAAATTAAGCTTTTCGGGATATATTATGAGTGCAGGGTTAACTGGCGGATCAGACAAAATATACCAAATTCTGCTTCCTGGCCAGTTTTTTATTTTTACAGCAGGATTTAAGGCCGAAAAAAGGAATATATAATCTGTTATACTTTTTTTGACTGGAGGGAACGGTAAGAGAAGAAAGTCTCCAGTCGAGAGGGAAAAAAATATTGGTGAGGAGGAAAAAGGATTTGAGTTCTAAATTAAAATTCAGGCTGGCGTTAATTTTATGTTGCGTTATGATGATGTCGATTTTTGCTGGTTGCGGCGGAGAAAAGCCTGCCGCTGACGACAAGAGCAGTGAAGCATCGGGAGAAGTAATCAAGCTGGGATTTTTAGGTGCCCTGACCGGATCGGTAGCCAACTATGGTATTCCAGGCAAGAAAGGCATGGAAATGGCTATTGAAGAGATTAATGCCGCCGGTGGTATACTGGGACATCAGGTGGAAGGTGTATATGACGATAATAAAGGGGAAAACTCTGAAATCAGTTCAATTGCCAAGAAGTATATAACCAGAGATAAAGTAGTTGCTATGGTAGGTGATCCCTGTACAGGTTTAACCCAGATTGCGGCTAAGATTGCCCAGGAAAATGAAGTAGTTATATTATCAGCTGGAGCAACTAGCCCAGGTGTAGTTGAAATTGGGGATTATGTATTTAGGAACACACTGTTGGATAAATTTGCGGCACCAGCAGTAGTAGATTGGATGATTAATGATAAGGGATGGACTAATTATGCTGTAATAACATGTATGGATTTGGGCTACAGTACTGGACTTACTCCAGTCTTTGAAAAGGCTATAGAAGCAAATGGAGGAAACATTGTTATTAAGGATAGTATTAATCAAGGAGAAACTGATTTTACGGCTCAGGTTACCAAGTTGAAAAATGCCGGCGCAGATGTACTGGTATTTACCGGTTATTATACAGAAGCTGCTCTGATTATGAACGAGGTTCAGAAACAGAATTTTGATATGATTCTGGTGGGAGGCGACGGTCTCTATGGGCAGGATCTGGCAGCTCTGGGCCAAAGCGCGGTGGAAGAAAAAGTCATATTCTACTGCGGATTCTCCAGTGATCAGCCCAGTGATGAGACGGCCGCGTTCCTGGAAGCTTACCGGGCTAAATACAATGAAGAACCGGACATGTTCTCTGCTCAGTACTATGATGCAGTTTATATTCTGAAAAAAGTTATGGAAGATGCCAATAGTGTAGATCCTAAAGTGTTCAAGAATGAACTGGCTAAACTCACCGATTATCCAGGTGTTTCTGGTAATACTACTATAGGTCCGGACCGTGAACCAAGGAAGAGTCCGGTCTGCCTGATTACTATAAAAGATGGTCAGTTTGCTATACTGGAAAAGATTCCTGTAAATCTATAATAATAAGTATGAGCGTTTAGGCCCGCCTGTTCCAGGCGGGCTTAGATTGTCGACAAATCGACAAGGGCCAATAAGCCATATACTGTCTGGACTTTAGTGCGGGGTTCTATCCTGTATTAAACTGTGTACAGTCTTGATGGACCAGAGGAGGCCGCTTATGTTTATCGAACAACTTGTCAACGGACTGACCCTGGGCAGTACCTATGCGCTGATAGCGCTGGGTTATACCATGGTCTATGGGATTATTCAGCTGATTAATTTTGCCCATGGGGAAATATATATGTTTGGCGCCTTTGCGGGACTGCTGCTGGTTAGTGTTTGTGGCGCCAATATCTTTGTTGCTCTTATCGGCGCTATGCTCTTTTGTATGCTCCTGGGCATGCTGGTAGAAAGGATTGCCTATCGTCCTATCAGGGGTAAATCTTCACGATTGTCGGCCTTAATCAGTGCGATTGGGGTATCTATTTTCCTTTCTACATTGATGGCCTTATTAAGAGGGACCAACACCACCCGTTATCCTGAAATCATAAAAATAAGTACTTATCATCTGGGCTCGTTGGATCTATCTTCACTGCAGATTATTATTCTGGTGGTTTCGGCCCTGCTGATGGTGGGACTGCAGTTGATGATACACAAGACCAGGATGGGAAAGGCTATGCGGGCATGTTCTCAGGATCTGGAGGCGGCTTCTCTTATGGGTATCAATGCTAATCGGATAATATCTTACACCTTTGCCATCGGTTCAGCTCTGGCTGCCGCAGGTGGGGTTATGGTCGGGATTTACTATAATGCGGTATGGCCGTATATGGGCATGATGGCGGGTCTAAAGGCTTTTTCAGCAGCGGTTCTGGGAGGAATTGGTTCCATACCTGGAGCTATGATAGGTGGACTAACTCTGGGAGTATTGGAGATACTGGGGGTGGCCTATCTGTCATCTTCCTATAAAGATGCCATAGCTTTTGGAATACTAATACTGGTGTTAATAATAAGGCCCCAGGGGATAATGGGCAAGAAGATTACCAAGAAGGTATAGGTGAAAGTAATGGACGCGTTATTATTTCAGTACATTGATGCATACTACCTCCACATAATGGTGTTGATAGGTATTAATATTATTCTGGCCCTGGGCTTGAACATTACCACCGGGGTAACGGGGCAGCTGTCCATGGGGCACGCAGGATTTATGAGCATAGGGGCCTATACGGCAGCGATCCTGTCTATACACCTGGGCTTTCCTTTTTGGGCCTCATTATTTTGCGGAGCCACAGCTGCAGCCGGGTTCGGCTTTATATTAGGCTTGCCGACCCTGCGCCTGGAAGGGGATTACCTGGCTATGGTTACCATAGGGTTTGCGGAAATAGTACGGGTATTCTTTCTCAATTTTGAGCCGGGGGGGAAGGCGCTAGGATTGTCCGGTATTCCTGAACACACTACCTTCTCTCTGGTGTGGGTGATAGCGATTGTGGTTATAGTTCTGAATATTAAATTACTTCATTCCCGGATCGGCAGATCATTCTATGCGATTCGGGAAAATGAGATTGCTGCTGAAGCTGCAGGGATTAATACGACCAGACTGAAAGTGCTGTCTTTTATGGTGGGTTCCTTTCTGGCCGGTCTGGGTGGGGGATTGTATGCTCATTATATGACTTATATTGCCCCCCAGGATTTTGGCTTTATGAAGTCTATTGAATTTCTCAACATGGTAGTCCTGGGCGGTATGGGAAGCATTCCTGGAACCATACTCGGGACGGTGGTTTTAACCCTGGCGCCTGAAATGCTCAGGATAGTTGCAGAATACCGGTTGCTGTTCTATGGCGCATTGCTGGTGATCTTAATGATATTCAGACCCAATGGACTGTTGGGAGATGTGCGCTGGTATGACATCAAAAAACGCTGGTTTGGTAAAGAGGTGAAGACATGGGAATCCTGACCCTGGAAGGAGTGAGCCAGGAATTTGGAGGATTGCTGGCTCTGGATGGCGTTAACCTGGATGTAGAAGAGGAGAAAATATTTGGTATAATTGGTCCCAATGGGGCTGGAAAGACCACTCTTTTCAATATTGTTACTGGTATATACACCCCAACCATTGGTAAAGTTAAATTTAAAGAGCAGCATATTAACGGTATTCAGCCCTATAACGTTGCCCGTATGGGTATAGGCCGGACCTTTCAGAATATTCGCCTTTTCAACAAATTATCGGTTCTGGATAATGTCAAGGTAGGGTGTCATGGGGTAACCAGAGCTGGATTTTTTGGTGCTTTATTAGGACTGCCGACGGAACGATTGGAAGAGAAGGAAATAACCCTTAGATCGTGTAAGCTCCTGGAGATGGTGGGTCTATACGAGAAAAGGTTGGAGTATGCCGATAATCTTGCTTATGGGGAACAGAGGAAGCTGGAGATTGCACGGGCCCTGGCTTTGAAACCTTCCCTGCTTCTGCTGGATGAGCCAGCCGCGGGGATGAATGCCTCGGAAAAGGTAAGTCTCATGACCTTTATAAAAGAAATAAGAGACAGTGAAAACCTTACCATTTTGCTGGTGGAACATGATATGAATGTGGTAATGAATATCTGCGAACAGATTGCAGTATTGGATTATGGGAGAAAAATTGCAGATGGACCGCCTGAAGAAGTAAAGAATGATGAAAAGGTTATCCAGTCTTATCTGGGTGTTGAAGCATGAACCGCAGTAAGATATACCTGGCCATAGCCTTTTCCATAGCCTGCATGTCTACAGCTTCGATAATGATTCGGATGTGTACGGCTCCGCCTCTGATAGTTGCCATGTACCGGGTTTTTTTTACAGCCATTCTGGCTCTTCCCTTGGGGGGCCGAAATTTTATGCCGGGTTTAAGAAGCATTTCTCCCCGGGATCTTGTTTATATAGCCGGAGCCGGGTTTTTTTTGGCTCTGCATTTTAGTTTCTGGATTACTTCCCTGGATTATACCAGTGTTTCCAGTTCAGTCCTCTTTACCAATTTACAGGTTATCTTCGTAGTGCTGTTTTCATTCTTTTTGCTCAAGGAAAAGGTTGACTGGAAAGCTTTTACAGGTATCCTGGTGGCACTCCTGGGCAGTTCTTTAATAGCCCAGGGAGACTCACAAAATGGGAGGCTGCTGGGGGATATGATGGCCCTGCTAAGCGGCCTGTTCGTGGCCGTATATATACTGGCCGGAAGAAAAGTACGAAGCCGGGTCGATGCTATGACCTACACTTCATTGGTATCAGCCATGGCCGGACTGGTACTTCTACTGGCTTGTTTGATAAGCGGGCTGGATTTTTTCAGCTACCCGACCATGGACTGGATATATTTTTTGCTGTTAGCCCTGGGTCCTGGTATAGCCGGGCATGGGGTAATAATCTGGGCTCTAAAATATATAAAGGCTCCCGTGGTTGCTGTTTCCATACTGGGGGAATCAGTGGGAGCCAGTTTATTAGCCTATTTAATTTTTCATGAAAACCTCCTGTGGTATCAATTAGCAGGTGGTTTCCTGATTCTTACCGGCATTTATACTGCTGCCATCAACGATAATTCATAGCGGCAGAGATAACATAGGGATAATGCAGATTAATCATACAATTTCAGCCAGCTCAGTTTGGGGAAATAATGCTGCACAATCTCCCGGGCGGTTTTGCCCTGATCAGCCATTAGTTTGGATCCCCATTGTTCCATACCTACTCCGTGACCCCAGCCGGAGCCCTTAAAAATGATGTTGTCGCCTTCAGCTTTAATGCTGCTGAACTGAGTGGAATAAAGTCGATCAAACCCTACCTTTTCCCTGAGGTCAACTCCGGTAATGGAAGCTTCTCCCGCGGTAATCTTTAAGGCTCGGCCGGAAGGTCCTTTTTCAGCTATTTTGATATCATTAAGGTCCCCAGCCCCGTCTCCCATAATATTTTTGATTTCGGTTTTAGACACCGTCACCGTCCAGTCCCGGTATTTTTCAGGGGCGATACTAATGCCATTGGTATCCACTGGGATTAAATACCCTGCTTTATCCTTCAGTTTAGGAAAACCTTCTTCTATACTGGCGGTCTTATCCTTGGATACCGAGCTGAACAGGGCATAAGCAAACTTGCCGTTGTAAGTCAGTACTTCGCCCCGGGTGGCTTCTACTGCCTTGGATATTCGGTCACTAATAGCCTTTTCATCATAAGCTTGAAATTCCGTATGGTCGTCACTGGCGTCAGTGTTGTACTTGCCGCGGGTACCGTTTTCATATTCCAGCAGGGCTAGAGTCATGGTGCGGGCAACAATGGCCTGTGCTTTGAGAGCTTCCATGGGAAATTTATCTCCTATTTCGGCTGCCACAACACCTTTAATGTATTCCTCAAGCTTGAGCTCTTGTTTGGCACCGCTGGCCTTACGGTACAGACTTATAGTTGGTTCAGACTGCTGGTATTTTTCTACCTCATCAGCCAGATTGGCAGTATTTTGCTGGGGTAATTCTGGCTTTTTGCTGGGGGTGTTATTTTGATTACTGCCGCAACCAACCACCGCAGCTAATAAGAACAGCAGTATGAGCAGAACAGATAACCCAGCATGACGATTATTTATCAAGTATTCATCGCTCCTTTCATTTTACTTGTAGTTTTTCCTGCTTTTGATCTGTTATGTCTGACAGTATAAGGTATATAATATAATTCAAAATGAAAATATAGTCGGTAAAGGGTTGTTCAAATTAGATCCTGCTGGCCGCTTCATAGGAAGAGGAGGCTTATTACAATGCATATTGTGCTGGTGGAACCGGAAATACCTCATAACACAGGTAATATAGCCCGCACCTGTGCCTTAACAAGGACTAAATTACATTTGGTTAAACCATTGGGTTTTTCTTTGGAGGACCGTTATCTAAAAAGAGCTGGACTTGATTACTGGAATTTAGTGGATATTCGGGTCTGGGACGATTTTTTTCATTTTCGGGAGACTGTTAAGGAAGGTAATTTGTACCTGGCCACAACCAAGACTGGCAGTTATTATCATCAGGTCACTTATCAGGCAGAAGATGTGATAGTTTTTGGCTGTGAGACCAGAGGCCTGCCGGACTCCATCCGGGAGAGTTTTCCTGATAATCAAATAAGAATACCCATGTTGGATATCGGAAGATCTTTAAATCTGGGCAATTCCGCTGCTATAATCCTATATGAGGCATTAAGACAGCTGGAATTTGCTGGATTAAAATAAATTCAGAAAAATAAAAACCCGAAAAACCGGGTTTTTGGGTTTTTATTTTTCGTCTACAGGCTGAGGTGCTTCAACTGGGCAAACATCAGCACAGGATCCACAGTCAGTACAGAGTTCGGGGTCGATTACATAAATGTCGTCTCCTTCACTTATTGCTTCAACCGGGCATTCATCAACACATACACCACATGCTATGCATTCGTCAGTAATTATGTAGGCCATTTAAATATCCTCCTTTGCTACAATTAAGCTAACTAGAATTATAATCAAGTAGATTTTCTTTGTCAATTTGCAGACTCATAATATTTTCGACTTGGATAAACCCCTAAATATTCCAATTGATCTCTGATTTTTTGTCTTTAGGGGTTACAGACTTTTGATTACAATTCGATATATAAAAAAAGAATAAAATATTGTTTGCCACCATCATTACTCTGGTATAGTATTTTATTGGGTAAATGATAGAACAGGAGAGTCTGTATGAAATGTATAGTTCTTGCCAATGGTGAGTACGGCGATCTAAAATTCTATAAAAATGTATTTAAGAGCTGTGATATTGTACTATGCGCTGATGGAGGAGCGAATTATGCTTATCAATTGGGGATCATTCCTGACTGCATCATTGGTGATATGGATTCAATAAATGAATGTGTCATAGAATATTACACTTCCCGCCAGGTGCCATTTAGGAAGTATCCACGGCGTAAAGATTTTACCGATATTCAGCTGGCTATGTCTACGGCCGAAGAGATGGGAGCGGGGGAAATTATACTCCTGGGCAGCCAGGGAAAAAGATTTGATCACAGCCTGAGCAACTTGTACTGCGGTTTGGAATATATAAAAAGAGGTATCAAGGTTGTTCATTATAGTCCCGAGTGCACAGTTTATCTGGTATGCAGCAGCATGTCGCTGCAGGGCCGAACAGGAGATTTGGTCTCAGTGCTGCCGCTGGGCGGAGGGGCTGATGGGGTTTACCTGAAGGACTTTGAATATCCTCTGGAAAACGTGGTCCTGGAGTGCGATAATCCTTATGCCGTGTCAAATGTATTGGCTGAAGATACTGCCCAGATACAGGTAGAAAACGGGGTTCTGGCGGTTTTCCATTATCCTGGCTAAAATACCAGTATTATTACCACTGCTGGTTGCGATAACACCAAATTTGTTATACAGTTAATTTTAAGTTTACAAGTGCTTGGAGGCTTAGGATTTGGATTTCAATTTGCTGTCAGGGGTAATTGCCAGTCCATGGGATATAATTCGTACATTAATCGATATATCCATTGTTGCATATGTATTCTACCGGATTCTTCGTCTAATAAGCGGAACCAGAGCCGAGCAGCTTCTTAAAGGGTTGGTGCTCTTGTTGGGCTTTTCTGTTATCATCAGTTATTTAAATCTCACTATGGTAAAGTGGTTGATAGAGAAACTATGGATAATCTTTGCCATAACGCTCCCCATAGTATTTCAGCCTGAACTCAGGAGACTCCTGGAACAGATTGGCAGAGGGAGTTTCTTTTCAACCCGCAAGATGTCAGCATCCCTCCATAATTCAGAGAGTATGATCCGCCACATAAGTGATGCTGCTGCGGTCTTATCCCGCAATAAGGTAGGGGCTTTGATAATCATTACCCGGGAAACCGGGATAGGTGAGTATATGGAAAGTGGAACCGATCTGGATTCTCTGGTGTCTGCCGCCTTGCTGATCAATATTTTTGTTCCTAATTCCCCTCTGCATGATGGGGCTGTGGTTATATCCAATCTTCGTATTGAAAAAGCAGCCTGTTTTCTTCCCTTGAGTGATAATCCTTACCTGGACCCGGAACTTGGTACTCGCCATCGGGCAGGAATTGGTATTACTGAGATTTCAGATGCTATAGCGGTGATAGTATCGGAGGAAACCGGAGCTATATCAATTGCCAAAGAAGGTACACTGCAGCGTCATTTGGATGATCGGAGCCTCAGGGATAATTTGGCGGAAGAACTTGCGGTGGAGGTAGACTGGCGAACCAACCTGAAGAGGAGGTGGTTCCGTGAAGCAGACTCGGAACAACGATAACAGCCGGGAAAGAACCGGGTTTAAAATAGTATCAGTGATAATGGCCTTGCTGCTCTGGTTTTATGTGGTTAATGAAGGTTCCTACCAGGTAGGTCAGAACAATGTGGCAGTAGACCTGATCTACGATAATGTCCAGGAAGGAATGCAGGTACAGGGGCCTGAAGAGGTAACCGTCAAATTGTGGGGTGTTTTTCAGGAAACCGGAGAGATTCAAGCTTCAGTAGATCTGGAAGGGAAAGAAGCCGGTGTTTATACCCTGCCGGTAAAACTACATCCGGTTGTAGGAGTGCTATTTACCAGTGTTGAGCCGAAAACGGTTAACGTTACCCTGGAGGAACTACAGGAAATTATTGTTCCGGTAAATTACAATATCAGTGCCAAGCCTCCGGCTGGATACCAGCTTATGGATGTTCTTACCGAGCCTGAACGATGTTTGATAAAAGGCAACCAGGAAGCGGCCAATCAGGTGACTTCAGTGGTTTGTCAGGTTGATTTATCCGCTGCCAAATCGATTGAAAGTTTTGAGCTTAAAGTTACAGCACGGGATAAGGATGGCAATCAAGTAGATGGAGGTCTGGAGATTGTACCGGCTGCGGTGAAGGTAATTGCCGTGGTAGATGAGACTAAAGGATATAAAGAAGTGCCAATTATAGCACTTAGTGAGGGAGAGCCGGCCGCAGGTTACCGGCTTAAGAACATTATATTGGATACCAGCACGGTTAAAATAGTCGGCAGCAGCTTGGCAGTTGAGGCTGTAAAGGAGATTAATACCGGGAAAATAAATATAGGTGAGGCCGACCAATCATTTACTGTGAATATAGATCTGCAGTCGCCGAAGGGAATTAAATTGTACCCGGCAGAAGTGGTGGCAGAAATTGAGATAGAGAAAATTAATGAAGATGAGGAAGGATAATGACCATAAGAATTCGAGGCTTGAGACTGCCTTTGGATTATACTGAAAGTGATCTGCTGGAATCAGCAGCTGCCAGACTTAAGATCCAGGCAGAGGAAGTTGTAGAGTGTCAGCTGGTTAAAAGAGCGGTGGATGCCAGACGCAACAAAGTCCACTTTACCTGTACGGTAGACGTTATAGTTGAAGATGAAGGTCGATTGAACCAACAGCTCTGGGCTTCCCCGGAGATTACGAAAATAATCAATAAGGAGCCCTGCCAACCCATCCCGGGCCATAACGACCTGCCTTATTCTCCGCTCATAATCGGGGCGGGGCCGGCAGGACTTTTTTGTGGATTGTATCTGGCCCAACATGGTTACCAGCCGGTAATCATTGAACAAGGTCAGGAAATGGAGCGTAGGGTCGAAACGGTTGAGAGATTCTGGCAGCAGGGCGTATTAAACTCCTACTGCAATACCCAGTTTGGGGAAGGCGGTGCAGGAACCTTTTCCGATGGTAAACTAACCACCCGGATAGGGGATGAGAGAATATCTTATGTACTGGACACCTTTATTAAACATGGGGCCGATGAAGAAATAAAATACGTAAAAAAACCTCATGTAGGTACAGATGTCATACGTAAAATCATCCGTAATATACGGCAGGAAATATTGGATCTGGGAGGAGAGTTATATTTCGATAGCAGGATGACAGATATAAATGTTAACAAGAGGTTGATAAAAAGCATAATAATAAATAACGGTTCGGAAATACCCTGTGCAGTTCTTGTTTTAGCAGTGGGCAACAGCGCCAGGGAAGTATATCAGCTTCTGCATGCCAGGGATATAGAACTGGTTCCTAAAGCGTTTGCCATCGGAGTCAGGGTGGAACATCCCCAGGCCCTGATAGACCAAATGCAGTATGGAGATTATGCAGGTCATCCGCGTCTGGGTCCAGCTGACTATCATCTTACCTATCAAGATCGAACGAGCGGGCGGGCCCTTTATACTTTTTGCATGTGTCCGGGTGGAAGTGTTATAGCTGCGGCTTCTGAACCGGGTGGGGTAGTAACTAATGGCATGAGCTGCCTGGCCCGGGATACCGGGATTGCTAATTCTGCATTAGTGGTAACGGTAAAACCTGCAGACTGGAATGAAGAGGTCCTGGGTGGTATAATGCTGCAGGATAGATTGGAAAAACGAGCTTTCGATATAGGAGGCCGGGATTATAAAGCGCCTGCTCAGGGTTTAGCAGATTTTATGGCGAAAAGAGGCAGTAAGGAGCTATACAGCACCTGCACTACTTACCAGCCTGGCGTAAAGCCATCTAATCTCTGGGAGGTTCTGCCTCCCGAAATTGCTTCAGTGCTGTGGAGGGGGATAAAATACTGGGAGAACAGGATGCCTGGATTTGTTGATTCCAGAGCAGTATTAACCGGGGTTGAGACCCGTACTTCAACGCCAGTAAGGATTATTAGAAATGAGCAGGGACGCTCCCTGAGTATTGACAATCTTTATCCCTGCGGGGAAGGAGCGGGTTATGCGGGCGGCATAATGAGCTCGGCCGTGGATGGGCTTAAAACTGCAGAACAGATTATCAGTAATTACCGGGTACCTAATGAAAAAGCAGAAATATTTGATGAGCAGGCCTTTAATATAAGAGATTATAGTGGAAAAAACAGGGGGTTAATATAATGGGAAGAATGTTTGGTACTGATGGAGTCAGGGGAATAGCTAATGCAGATCTGAATGCGGAACTAGCTTTTCGCTTGGGAATGGCAGGCAGCTATGTGCTGGCAAAACACAATACCAGGACCCGGCCACGCATACTGGTAGGAAAAGATACCCGAATTTCCGGTGATATGCTGGAGGCGGCCTTGGTGGCGGGCATATGCTCTACTGGTGCTGATGTCCTTATTGCTGGAATTATTCCCACCCCGGCGGTGGCTTTTCTGACCCTCAAATATGAAGCATCATGTGGCATAGTAATATCTGCTTCGCATAACCCGGTAGAGGATAATGGAATAAAATTCTTCGGTGCCGATGGATATAAATTGCCTGATGAGATAGAAGAAGAGATTGAAGAAGTGCTGGGAAATCGGGACTATCAAAGCGGTCTCCCGGTAGGAGGAGATATAGGCAGAGTATATAACCTGGAAGACGGGCTTAAAAATTATGTCAATTATGTATGTAATTGTTATACCCTGGATCGGGATTTAAGGAATATAATCATAGCGGTAGACTGTGCCAACGGAGCCGCCTATGCGGCTGGGCCTATAATGTGGGAAAAGCTGGGGGCCAGAGTCATTACCATCGGAAATAAGCCTAATGGGCTGAATATTAATGACCGATGCGGGTCGACTCATATTGATAATTTAAAACGAACCGTACTGGAGAACAAAGCGGATATTGGAATTGCTTATGATGGAGATGCAGATCGCTGTATAGCGGTTGATGAATATGGCAAAGAGATTGACGGTGACCATATCATGTGTATTACAGCTCTGGATATGCAAAGGAGAGGGCTGCTGAAGCCATCTGAAGTAGTGGCTACAGTTATGAGCAACATCGGGCTGGACATTGCTTTAAGGAGGGAAAATATATCGGTCAGCAGCTGTAAAGTAGGGGACCGTTATGTACTGGAAAAAATGATGCAAAACGGAGCCATATTAGGCGGAGAACAGTCCGGGCACATTATTTTTAAACAGCATGCTACCTCGGGAGATGGTTTATTAACGTCACTGAAGCTGGTAGAGGTAATGCAGCGAACCGGGCTTCCCCTTTCCCGGCTGTCGGCAGAAATGGAAAAGCAGCCCCAGATCCTGGTTAATGTCAAGCTGGAAAATAAAGAACAGGTAATGGCACATGAATTAGTAGTGGAAGCAATTAATAATGCCGAACAGAAGCTGGGAGAATGGGGAAAACTGGTGGTAAGACCATCAGGAACTGAACCGCTGGTTCGGATTATGGCTCAGGGTCCCGATGAATATCTGCTCAAGGAGGTGATCAATGCCATAAAAGAAAGAGTAGAACAAGTGACCGGAAAGTATTCCGGAACACATGTGTAAAGCGCCAGACCCGGTGCTGGAATACGCTTGGATGCGGGATTGCCCTTCGGGGTAAGCGGCTGCTGCTCCAGCAAAGCTTATGGACCATGAGATTATCTCCTGGATATCAGTGCAATATTGGCGAAATCAACTGCATTTCCTATAGGAGTTGTTTTGCTAGAAAACTGCTCCCAGAGAGTCAGTTATGAGTCTATAGCGTTCCGGGTGACGAGGAGAGGGTTAATCGAGATATTCGGCGGATACCCTCCGGTGAACCACCATCGTTAGACTGATTACAAAACCGATAGAAATATGTGGCACAAAAAATCAAGTCATGTGGCAAGGGGCAGAGACATGAGAGACAGACACGGCCACAGACATGGGGACGGTTCCACAGACATGGGGACGGTTCTATTGTCTGTCTTTTAGTACTGAGGAAACA
>CAZBKS010000002.1:0-19177 GCA_964492475.1 uncultured Syntrophomonas sp.
ATGGAACTGATACCATTGAACCGGCCTTCAAACTTCCAGCCCGGTGGATATCTTCACAAGATCGCGAGTTTGCAGAGACCAAAGGATATACAGTTGTAGATCCACCTTCGGTAATGGCTACGCATATGACCTCAATAATAAAAAGCCATGCTTATGAACTGCTGGGAAGACAGGAAATTCAACATACTATTGATTTTATGAAACAGCAAAACTCTGCGGTAATAGAAGAGCTGATACCTGACTTAATGAATCTGGGAGATATTCAAAGAGTACTGGCCAACCTGCTAAAGGAACAAATTTCCATAAGAGACATGCTGACAATATTTGAGACTCTGGCCGACTATGCCAAAGTAACCAGAGATACAGATTTGCTCAGTGAATATGTACGGCAGGCATTGAAGAGGCAGATCAGCCGGCAGTACGCCAATGAAGATGATAAATTAACCGTACTTACAATAGACCCGGGACTGGAAGAAAACTTGCGGGAGTCGGTTCAGCAAAGTGAATATGGTTCTTATTTGGCGCTTGATCCGGAGACCGCTCAAAACATTGTAGATAAACTTACGCGTTTTCACGGTCAAATTACCACCAGAGGTCAGAACCCCATTATTATTTGTGCACCTGTATTGCGCTTGTATTTCAAACGATTTATTGACCGGTTTATTTCAAATTATACTGTGATTTCCTATAACGAAGTTGATGACAGCACTAATGTTGAAGTGATAGGGATGGTGTCGTTATGAAAATTAAAAAATTCGTCGGCAAAGATTTTAAGTCTGCTATTAAACAGGCCCAGGACGAAATGGGGAGCGATGCAATTATTCTCCATACCCGGCAGTTAAAAAAGAATCGATTTCTGGGGTTCCTTTCCCCATATCATGTAGAGATTACGGTAGCGGTAGATGAAAATTTAAAAGTCAATACCGATCTGAAGCGGGAAAAAAATTCTAGCGGCTATAAGCAGGAACCAAATCAACCGGTTGCCAAGCAAACAGAGAAGGTGGATTTGGACCATTCAGCATCAGAGGCTCAATTGTTGCTGGAACTTCAGCAGATGAAAGATATGATGAGCGACATAAAAATGAAAATGCATGAAGTAGGTGCGATAAAGGGAATATCTGAACCGGCACAGCATTTTTATGAGATTTTGGTTAGTAATAATGTTAATCAGGATATTGCTCTGAATATAGTCAACAGTATTGAATCAAACCTTCCAGCGCAAAAAATGGAAGATGAAACCTGGGTACGAGATGTTTGCATTAATCTTCTGCAGGAGTACATAAGTGATATATCTCCTATAGCCAGTGATTCTGACAAAAAAGGTCATATAGTATTTATGGTCGGCCCTACCGGCGTGGGAAAGACTACTACTATTGCCAAACTAGCAGCCAATATGACTTTTTTGGAAAGGAAAACGGTAGCACTTATAACCCTTGATACCTATCGGGTTTCTGCAGCAGAGCAATTACGAACCTTTGCTGAGATAATAGGAATTCCGATCAGCGTAGTATTTAATACTTCTGATTTTAAAGAAGCTGTCCACAGCTACCAGGATAATGACATTATATTTGTGGATACTGCTGGAAGGAGTCCCAAAAATCAGCAGCAGATGGAAGAACTCAAAAGCTATCTGAACACAGCCCGGCCCGACGAAACCATTTTAGTATTAAGTGTAACCACCCATAGTCAGGATTTAGTAAATATATACCGCCAATTTGCACCTATGAAGATCGATAAAGTAATTTTTACCAAGCTGGATGAAACATATAGTTATGGTCAGATTTTAAACACTGTTTATGAAATAAACAAACCAGTAGCTTATTTGACTACTGGTCAGAATGTGCCGGATGATATTGAGGTTCCTGATCCGCTGCATTTGGCTAGCCTGCTGTTAAGAAAGGATGGCCTGGCATGAAAGATCAAGCAGAAAAACTGAGAAAAATGGCTTCCAGTATCAGGCAGCAGATAGAAGTGGAAGTAATAAATAAACCGAGACAAACCCGGGTTATCGTTATAAGCAGCGGCAAAGGGGGAGTTGGAAAAAGTACCATAGCCTTAAACATGTCACTGCTGCTTTGTGAGCAAAACAAAAAGGTAATATTGATGGATGCTGACATGGGGTTGGCCAACCTGGACATTATGCTGGGAATAATGCCTGAGTATACTATTCAACATGTAATGCAGGGCCGAAAGAGGCTTAAGGATATTATTATGGACGGACCTGCAGGATTAAAAATAATTCCTGGAGGATCCGGCATCAATGAGTTAGCCAATCTTAACGATAATGATATAAGCAGGCTTATACAGGAATTGGGGAAAGTGGATGGAGAATATGACTATATGATAATTGATACCGGGGCAGGAATAGCGAGGAATGTAATTAGTTTTCTTTTGGCAGCAGACGATGTAATTATGGTGACTACTGCTGAACCGACCTCTTTAACAGATGCCTATGGTACGATAAAAACCATAATCAGACAATCTTATGCCGGAACAATTTATTTGATTGTAAATAAGGTTACTGATAAATATGAGGGCATAATGGTAGCAGAGAAATTTAAGATAGCCTGCAAAAAATTTTTAGCAACCGATCTTATCTCGTTGGGAAACATTGTATATGAACCGGCCGTTAGAGAAGGCATAATGAGGCAGCAAGCATTTACTCAGATGTTTCCTCAGAGTACAGCCACCAAAAATATTATATCCATAGTTGAGAGCTTAACGACTGGCAATGATATGCAGCATTCTAATTCAGCACAGGCCGGGGGGGTTAAAAAGTTCTTCATTAAACTAAGCAGTATATTTAGAGATAAAGATGCAGGGGTAGGTTAATTGAAATGGAAAATCTAAAAATTAATCAGCTTATGGAAATAGTGATCGAAGGCGAGACTTTCCGGGAATATTATCCGGTTAGAATTGAGAACATCGATGAACATTCCATTCACATGGGAATGCCAATGAAACATGGTGGTATAGTGCGATTGCAGATAGGACAGGAAATACGATGTATTTTCCGTGACAACAACCAATATTGTGGGTTTACTACCACCATAACCGGTATAATCAAAAAGCCTATTCCTATGCTGATAACCGATAAGCCCAAGCAATTATCATCGATTAATCAAAAGAGGGCTTATGTTCGCCTCGAAGTATCTCTGCCAATAGAATATCGACTGCTTGATAGTGATGATGATTTAGAAAGTATTCAGGAGCTTGTTTATAACGGGCAAACACTGAACATCAGTGCAGGAGGGATGCTGTTCAGCACCGATGTACGATTGGAAAGCCGGCAACACATTGATATTAAACTGTATATTCCTCATCACGAGCCATTTTGCTGCCAGGCCAGGGTCTTGCGTATTTTTGATAAAGTTGATATCAGACGGAAAAATATCTGGGTTGCTGTTCAATACGAAGAAATATCCGATGCCAAGCGCGACAGGATTTTTAATTACATATTTGAAAAACAAAGGGAGCTAATAAAAAAAGGCTTATAAGCGGTAAAGGAGGATGCTATGAACCCCATAAGAGTTTTGGTTGTAGATGATTCAGCCTTTATGAGGAAAGTGATTTCTGACCTGATTAACCAGGCTCCTGGTCTGGAAGTGGTTGGCTTAGCCCGGGATGGTGCTGACGCGCTCAAGAAAATCCAGGAGCTTAAACCGGATGTAATCACAATGGATATTGAGATGCCGGTATTAGACGGGATGTCAGCGCTGGAGAGAATTATGCAGACCAATCCGGTGCCAATAATAATGTTAAGCAGTCTGACCCGTGAAGGTGCGGAAAAAACCTTTAAAGCCTTGGAACTTGGTGCGGTTGATTTTATCCCCAAGCCTTCCGGACAAATATCTCTGGATATTGACAAGATACAAAATCAGCTGGTTGAGAAAATATTAATCGCCGCCGGCACTAAAAATAAAATTGCCAATAGAGGTAATTGGTCGAGGTCGGCCAGAGAAATTCTTCCAACTATTCCGAGCAGCAAAATAAATTTAGCTGACAGGCACCATGAACTACATAAATTAGTTTTAATTGGTACTTCAACTGGTGGACCCAAGGCACTGCAGGAAGTGATTCCTACACTGCCATCCGGCATTGATGCTGCTATTATGATTGTGCAGCATATGCCTCCTGGTTTTACCAGATCACTGGCCGAAAGATTAGATAGCATGTCGAGGGTAAAGGTCAAAGAGGCAGAGCAGGGAGAAAAAGTTGTGCCAGGCTGTGCCTATATTGCTCCAGGTGATGCTCATATGCTGGTTAAAGCGCATGTATTCGGCCCGGATAGAAGCCTGAACATCGTCCTGGATAAGTCGCCACCCCGAGGAGGGCACAGGCCGGCCGTCAATAGCATGATGGAATCAGCAGCTGAGCAATTTTGGTCGCATATGGTAGCTGTCGTTATGACCGGGATGGGCAATGATGGAGCAGAGGGCATAAAATTGATAAAAGAGAAAAAAGGCAAAATCATTGCTGAAGATAAATCGAGCTGCATAGTATATGGAATGCCCAAGGCGGCAGCGGAAACTGGCGTTGTTGATAAGGTGGTTCCTCTAAGCGAAATAGGGGAGTGGATAGTAAGGATGCTCTAGAATGCAAAAATATACAGTAATAAATTAGCGCGAAGGGTGGTAATGCATGACAGTTAAGAGGATTACAGGTTTTTTATGACTTGGATGTCGTTTATCAGGACTAAAATTTAGGGGGTGGTTAAGTGGCGATTGATATGTCTCAGTATATGGATATATTTCTTGAAGAGAGTAAGGAACATCTTGGTATTTTAAATGAAAACCTGCTTGAATTGGAGAAGAACGCAGGTAATACAAATAGTCTTAATGAGATATTCAGAGCTGCTCATACTTTAAAGGGTATGGCTTCTACTATGGGTTTTGAAGACGTGGCGGATTTAACCCACCATATGGAAAATGTATTGAGTGCTTTAAAAGAAGGTATATTAACCGTTAATTCTCAAGTAGTAGATGTATTATTTCAATGCTTTGATCGGATGCAGTGCATGATTGACAAATTGGAGTCGATAGGGAGCAGCAACTTGGACAATACCGACCTGATAAATATGCTGGAAGATATTCAAAAGGGTGATTTACACGAACAGATTGCCAATTATGGAGCAGATGAGGAAAAGCATGAGCAAGTTGAAGAAAAGCAGTTTATGGGCTTTGATTTCAATAGTTTCGATATTACAGTTATTAAAGAAGCTATGTCGGCCGGTCACAATATTTTCTATGGCCGGATATCGGTAGAGCAGGACTGCATGATGAAAGCAGTCCGAGCCTTTATGGTATTCAAAAGTATAGAAGAAGACGGTGAGATTATTAAGTCTGCTCCTCATGTACAGGATTTAGATGAGGGGAAATTTGACAGTGATTTTGAACTTCTTTTTATCAGCAGCTTGGATTTAGACGAAATACGCAAAAGACTCAACAGCATATCGGAAATTACTGTTTTTGTCAGCGAATTTGATGAAAGCATGCTGAATTTTAAACAGGACATCAACCCTCAAAAAGTGATAAAAAATCTTGAAGTTTTAGAAGAAGCCGAATCAGAAAATAAACATACCCCAAAAGCTAGAAAAACGGTTAGAGTTGATATCGACCGACTGGATATGCTTATGAACCTGGTGGGTGAATTGGTGATGCATAAAGGTTGTCTGGAACAAATTGGTGCCAGTAATAAGATACCCCAGTTAAATGAAACCATCGAACAGATGGATAGGATCAGCACCGACCTGCAATCAGTAGTAATGATAGTAAGAATGGTTCCTATTGAGCAGGTATTTAATCGCTTTCCCCGCATGGTTAGAGATCTGGCCAAAGAATTAAACAAAGAAATTGATTTTATCATGGAGGGAAAGGAAACCGAACTGGATAGAACCGTTATTGATGAAATCGGCGATCCCTTGGTTCATCTACTAAGAAATGCACTGGATCATGGAATTGAATTGCCTGAGGATCGGGTAGCCGCAGGGAAATCCAGGCAGGGTACATTGATTTTAAGTGCCAAACATGAGGGAAATAACGTATATATTGATGTTCAAGATGATGGTGGGGGCATTAATGCAGAACTGGTTTTGGCCAAGGCAATAGAAAGAGGAATTGTAAACCAGAATGAAGCTCAGCAGCTTGCGGATAGTGAGATCCATAGATTCA
Source organism: uncultured Syntrophomonas sp. (assembly GCA_964492475.1). Lineage (GTDB taxonomy): Bacteria > Bacillota > Syntrophomonadia > Syntrophomonadales > Syntrophomonadaceae > JAAYJK01. The sequence continues at coordinate 6,171 of CAZBKS010000002.1, forward strand.
TATTTAACCCGGGATTCAGTACTTCCAGCCAGGTAACCGATATTTCAGGGCGGGGGGTAGGTCTGGATGTAGTTAAGACCAAAATTGAATCCATTAATGGAGAAATATCAATAGAAACCAAACCTGGACAGGGGACCAAATTTAGAATCAAACTTCCTTTAACTCTGGCAATTATACAGGCTTTAATGGTCTCTGTAAAAAATGAAATTTATGCCATACCTTTAAGTTCAGTAAACGAAACATCATTAATAAATCAATCTGATATAAAAGTAATACAAAATCAGGAAGTAATCATATTAAGAGGGGATGTTCTGCCCTTATACAGGCTTAATGACATATTGAATGTACCCGGAGAAGATATACCCAGGTCGCAAATGTATGTTGTGGTGGTACGCAAAGGAGAGCATCAAATAGGGTTGGTGGTAGATACCTTGATTGGTCAGCAGGAGATAGTAATAAAGTCACTGGGAAAGATACTGTCGGGCATACCTGGTATTGCAGGAGCAATTGTGGCTGGTGATGGTAATGTGAGGCTTATTCTTGACCTTGCAACACTGTTTTAGAAAGGAGGCGCAGAGGATGAAGGAAGTGGAGAGCCAGCAGGCGGCGGTGGTAACCCGTGACAGTGTTGAAATGCAGGTAGTAGTGTTCAGGTTGGGAAAAGAAGAATATGCCATTGATATACTCAATGTACAGGAAATAATAAGGCTATTGAACGTAACCCGCATTCCCAGGGTAGAAAAACACATAGAAGGAGTTGTCAATCTAAGGGGTAATATTGTCCCCCTAATGAATCTGCATACCAAATTTAACCTGCAAACATCAGGTTCAGAAGATGAAAGACGAATCGTTGTCTGCCAATTTGATGAAATCAAAGCCGGGATCATAGTTGATGAGGTTTTAGAGGTAATTAGATTAAGTGACAGGGAGATTGAATCAGTAGATAATGTTTATACTTCTGTCAGTACCGAACAAATCAAAGGTATAGCCAAAGTATCTGGTAGACTGTTGATTTTACTGGATATGGAAAAAATATTTATTGGTGAAACCTCTGAGCAAGGGGAGTAAGGAGTAACAGGGTGAAAGATTTTGCGGAATTATCATGCATGCAATTAGATGCACTTAGAGAGATTGGCAATATTGGGGCCGGAAATGCTGCCACGGCTTTAGCACAAATGGTGCAGGCTAAAATTGATATGAGTGTTCCAGAGGTAAACATATTGCCTTTCGATGATGTGCCCAAACTGGTGGGCGGAGCAGATGTGCCGGTCTGTGGACTCTATTTCGCAGTTACTGGAGCCATAACCGGAAGCATATTATTCATGCTTCCCATTGCAAGGGCCAATATTTTAGTAGATATGATTCTAGGAAGGAATTCCCCTGAAACAGCAATTGGAATTTCGGGAGATATGGAAATGTCGGTAATAATGGAAGTTGGCAATATAATCTCGTCAACCTATCTTAACGCACTGGCTCATTTTACCAAATTGAAATTGTTGACTTCTGTACCTGCCCTGGCTATTGATATGGCCGGAGCGATCCTCAACGGTGTTCTGGCTCAGGTAGGAGTGGTGGTTGATGATGTACTGGTATTAAAAACTATGTTTACCAGAGAAGATCAAGATATTGTAGGGCACTTTTTTATGATGCCTGATTCCGAATCGTTAAGCACCATATTACAAGCGCTTGGGGTGAATTGCTAGTGGATAACATTATTCAAGTAGGAATGGCGGAATTGAAAATTGCTACAGCTCCCAACAAACTGCTTACAGCGGGCTTAGGTTCATGCATAGGTATTTGTGTATGTTCCCCGGCTCATCAGTTTGGCGTCCTGGCGCATATAATGCTTCCGTCAAGTACCCAATCTAAAAAAGCTCAGAATAAAGCTAAATTTGCTGATACTGCAGTGGACTTGATTTTAGAAGAAATGATAAAAAATGGGGCCAGTGTTTCCAAAATATTCGCAAAAATTGCCGGAGGTGCCCAAATGTTCAAATTTATAGGGGATAGCAGTATTATGAATATTGGCCAACGCAATACCTTGGCGGTGGAAGAGCATTTGAAACGGATAGGTATAAAAATAGTAGCTAAAGATACCGGGGGCAATTTTGGCCGGACCATCGTTTTTGACCCGAAAACTGGGGATTTAAAAATCCGTACTATTGGTCATGGGGAGAGAACAATATAAATGAACATTGATAAAAAAGCGTTATGGGTTGATTATAAGGAAAAAAACATATCAACAGCTCGAGAAGAGTTAATTATTCAGTATGCCCATTTAGTGAAATATGTGGCTAACCGACTGGCAATTACTCTTTCTTCAGTGGTTGAAGTTGATGAACTTATATCATATGGCATAGAAGGCTTAATCGATGCGATAGAAAAATTTGACCACCAGAGGAATATTAAATTCGAGACTTACGCTATAACCAGAGTCAGGGGATCAATGATTGATGGACTGCGTTCCATGGATTGGGTGCCTGTATCAATCAGGCAAAAAGGAAAGGAATTAGAAAAGGCTTTTTCAAAACTAGAGTTGAAACTGAACAGAGCAGCTACCGATGAAGAAGTTGCTGCAGAGCTAGGGCTAAAGATGAGGGATTATTACATATTATTAAAGGATGTTTCCTGTAGTACGATAATTTCATTAGATGATTTTATTCCCGGTGAGAACATGAGCGAAAGGAAAAAGAGAATCGTTGATGTTTTGGAAGACAATAACGCTACAGATGCATTAGAGTTGGTTGGCGACAAGGAAACCAAAGAAATACTGGTCGCATCCATATCTAAATTACCAGAAAAGGAAAAAAAGGTAATCTATTTGTACTATTATGAAGGTTTAACTTTAAAGGAAATAGGAGCGGTACTGGATTTATCCGAATCAAGGATATCCCAGCTGCATACCAAGGCTATATTGCGAATGAGGGGCAGCTTGAGCAAAAAGAAACTTATGCTTTGCAAAGGCTAGAAGGGGGGAGAAAGTTGATTGAGAAGGAAAACGAAATAGACAGTATTATTCAGGTATATGTAGACAATGAAAAATTGAAGGCACATATTCTGGTGACCGAGCCTTTGGAAAACGGGAGCGGGTGTTCTGCCGAAAAAGCATTAAATGCTTTGAGGGACAGAAATGTGGTTTTTGGTATTGATGAAAAGCGGGTTCGGGAAGCTCTGCAGGAGAAAAATTGGGAACGTAAAATTCTGGTAGCAGAGGGGATAGCCCCTATTGACGGCCAGGATGCGCGTTTGGAATATGTATTTCAATCCAATAACAACGCCCAACCCAAAATGGACGATTCCGGCAAAGTTGATTTTCATGATTTGGGCATCGTGAATAATGTACGCAAAGGCGATTTGCTGGTAACTAAAATACCTTGTAAGATCGGTACTCCTGGTACTGACGTATATGGAAATACTATACCTGCCAGACATCCCAAAGATATTAGCCTGCCCCGAGGAAAGAATACTGTATCTGATGGTGAAGGAATCCATTTATATGCTGCTGCAGATGGGCACATGAATTATGTCAATAACAAAATTGACATAAATCCAGTTTTTAACGTGGTAGGAGACGTAGATTATTCATCAGGAAATATTGATTTTATTGGAAGTATAGCCATCAAAGGTAATGTGACCACTGGTTTTAAAGTTAATGCAGGAGGAGATATTGAGATTCAAGGATCGGTAGAGGGAGCGGATGTATTTGCCCGGGGTAGTATTATTGTTAAGGGAGGAATAAATGGCAAGATGAAAGGTAAAGTTGTGGCCGGAGTCAATGTCGTAGCTCGATTTATAGAAAACGCTACGGTAGAGGCGGGCTGCAATATACTGGCTAAAGAAGCCATTATTCAGTCACAGATTAAAGCCGGGCAGAGTGTTAAAGTGACTGATAGAAAAGCCATAATTGTAGGAGGTATAATCCAGGCGGCAAGGGAAGTAGAGTCCAAGGTATTAGGCTCCCAGCTGGCGACCCAAACCATTGTAGAAGTAGGAGTAAATCCATATATTAAAGAAGAATACTATAAACTGAGTAAAGAGCAGACCGCAAAAAATAAAGAGTTTCAGAATATTTCTCACAATCTCCAATTATACAATAAAAGCGGCATTGCCATGGAACAGCTTAATGAAAAGAAAAAAGAAGTACTTATAAAATTATTGGATTATTATACCGTTCTACGCAACGAACTGCAAGAGATTGAAAATCGGGTCGAAGATCTGGAAAAGGAAATGAAGAAATACAAGCATGCCGAGGTTAAAGTGTTGGAGGTAGTTTATCCAGGAGTACGTATTACTATTGGGGATCAAATCTTTACTATAAATGATCCAGTTAAATACACCAGGTTTCTGATTGAGGATGGGGAAATAAGAACAGCGGCCTTACGTTAAGGTAGGGAGGTTTATTTATGACCATCAGAAGTCTAGATATGCAGGTACTGGTGCAAAAAGTTGGCGAAGTTGCCAGGCTTCAGCAAACAGAGCAGGCTGGAGCACACAGACAGCAGCAGGAATTTGCCGAGGCAATAAATGCCGAGACTATAAAAAACAGCAAAGCGCCCCGGGAAATTGATCAGCATAAAGCGGAATTAACCACTAAAAAAGATAAAGAAAAGCACAAAAAGAAATCATCCCAAGGATCTGAAAAAAAACCCGGCATCAATGATGAAAGTATGGCCAGTGAGTTTATTGATCCGGACAAGGGTAATAACGTAGATATAAAAATATAGGTGGTGGATATGATTATTACTTGGATTAATCTAATATTTCTTATCCTAATGCTGGCAGCTATGTACTCTACCTATCAAAACCGCTTATTAGTATTCCAGAAAACCGATGAATTTGTTCAATTGGTCGATGAAGCCAGATCAGTAAAACAGGACCTGGAACAATTACTGGATCAACTCTTGCACATCTCAGGAAATGTTGTTGATAATGTTATCTCCGAGCATCAATCTTCGGACCGAGTCTTAGAGCAAAGTCAATTATTGAAAGAGATAAGTTTGGTACCAGCACTGGATAATAGTGTAGAGCCGCCTTTAGAAGATATTAAAGCTGAATATAATATGGACAACCATAATATATTTGAACCTGATCCGGAAACTGAATTACCTACCGGTATTAGTCAGCGTAAGACTAGCCAGAGTTTTGATCTGCAGAATTTCCATACCCTGGTAAAAAATCTTTATCAACGGGGATTTACAACCAAAGAGATAGCACAAAAGCTGGATAAGGGACAGGATGAAGTGAGCCTGATCATTAACTTGCTGGATATGCAATATATCAATACCTGATTTGCAGCCTATTACCAGTGAGCTCAATCATCAGCTGCATTATCAGAATACAGTTCAATAACACCCACACCCATCTTCGTGTCCGCCATTCTCCGGCTGGTACTATCGCTCGAATTTATTATTCGACCATGCATAATCTGGCTGGGTAGAATGTTTTCATAATTCTGCCGGGCTTCTTACCCAACGACGGCAATTTTTCTATGGTAGTCTGACTTTGATTCCTCTGCTTTCTTACAACTTCGCTTTTACCAGCTAAGGAAGAAGAAAGGCCGAATTATGGGTCAGCGTTTTTGATAATAAACCTGGTTCCCCTTTCATATCTATTTAGAAAGTCTGAGATTTAAACTCGGAGTGGAAGGCGGAATGATATGAAAAAGATATTGATTTTTGGCGGGTTGATTCTCCTATTGCTGGTATTAATGGCAGCTGCTTATCGCTATATTCAAGGCCAGGAATGCATGAACGAAAGGAGAATTGAGCTCCTGGAAACAGCTCTGGCACCTAAAACGGCAGAGGCAGCAGCCTATGACTGGGCAGAAGCGATCAAAACCAGAAATGGAGCATGGCAGTATGCATTGATGGATGAACAGCTCAGGGAACAGTATCTGTCCAAGTTTGAGGAAAACAATTGGGTGACTGGGTTTTCCAGCCCATGGGTGGAACAATATACGGTAAACAGGGAAGAAGATGAAACTGATGATGTAAATTTCATAATCAAATTTGATTGGTATACCAGCGATGGTTACCAGTATTCTAACTTTGCGTACCTTACGGTGAGTAAATTTGATACAGGTCCGGAAGATGAAAAATGGCTGATCACCTACCTGGATTTCAGTTATGAACCAGGTAATGAGGAATAACGTTCCGATGTGAACGGCAATGAAACTGAAGTCAAATAAATATGCAGCAGATAGGCTGATATAGACAAGAAACCTACCCTCCCCCCTAGTGTATAATAAATTAAAGATAGGGGGGGTTCATTTATGAGTAGGAAAATTATTATACTGTTACTCGCCATGCTGTTTTCTTTGACTTGTTCCATGTCCGTATGGGCTGCACCCAGTGTAATATTAAACGAAAGATACGTGGAGTACTGATTAATACTTCCAGTTCCCCATCATCTCAAAGTGCCTGATAATCTCCAGGAAAGACCTTCCAGCAAATATCTCCTAATAAGAAAGTTCATTTATTGTTCATTCTGGCCCTCATAACGAAATAGGGCTGTCTATTTAGCATAGCAGCCCTTACAGCAACATTATTTTTTGCTGGATTCGTTGTTGGGGGTGACAACCCCACGAACCTTAATTTATTTATATCATAAAAAAAATTATATGGCAATTAATTACAAAAGACTTTTGTTAAACATATGAATTGCTGATACCTTTATCGGGGAAGAAACTGAGAGGAGTTAAAATACTTACATCCTGTAATATAATGGTATAAATGCTATAATAGAACATAAGTTCGTGGGGTTCCCCGGCTGCGATTCAGCAGAAGGGGGTGATATGGATGAATACATACGAAACTATGTTATTCATGGTTTTAATATTATTCATTCTAGCTCTCATAACGAAGTAGAGCTACCTGCTTAAACGACTGGTAGCTCTTCAGCATAAATATATTTTTGCTGGATTCGTTGTTGGGGGTGCACAACCCCACGAATCTTAATTATTTTATATCATAAAATAAACAGCATGGCAATTAATTTATCACAGAAACCAGCCCCTTTTTTTCGTATCTTCTTGCACTTGATCAGTTGCATATGGTATATTATTTGTTGGTAAATACACACGCTGATGGACTGACTGGATAGTGCTTGGAGAAGTTTCCAGTCGGGATGAGATGGCGGCGGAAAAAACTAAAAGGAGGATATCAATGTCAGTTATTACTATGAAACAACTGCTGGAAGCAGGAGTGCACTTTGGTCATCAAACCCGCAGGTGGAATCCCAAGATGGGTACTTACATTTACATGGAGAGAAATGGGATTTATATCATCGACCTGCAGCAAACGGTCAAGAAATTTGACGAGGCTTATGCCTTTGTCAAGAATACCGTGACTGATGGCAAGGGTGTTCTTTTTGTCGGGACCAAGAAACAAGCCCAGGAGACCATCAAGGATGAAGCTAGAAGGTGCGGCATGCATTTTGTTAATCAGCGCTGGTTAGGCGGAATGCTCACCAACTATAAAACTATCAGGAAAAGGGTACTTAGATTAAAACAGCTTGAACAGATGGAAGAAAGCGGAGCTCTTGAAGTTCTGACCAAAAAAGAAGTTGCTCGTCTATTAAATGAAAAAGAGAGACTGGAACGCTTTTTGGGTGGCATAAAAGATATGGATAAGCTCCCAGGAGCAGTCTTCGTGGTCGACCCCAGGAAGGAAAAAATTGCGGTAGCTGAGGCACGCAAATTAAATATTCCGGTTATTGCTATTGTAGATACTAATTGTGATCCAGATGAGATTGATTATGTCATCCCTGGTAACGATGATGCCATCAGGGCGGTCAAATTAATTTCCTCCCGCATAGCGGACGCGGTTTTGGAAGGCAAACAGGGAGAACAGGTTACTGCCTAGCTAAAAGGGGGGAGTTACTCCCTTTTTTGCTATCTAAATAAAAACAAATTGGAATCCAGAATAGGAGGTTATTGAAGTGAGTATTTCAGCTGCAACAGTTAAAGAGCTGCGGGAGAGAACCGGGGCAGGAATGATGGACTGCAAAAATGCGTTGGTTGCTACTTCCGGTGATATTGAAAAAGCTATAGACGAATTGAGAACAAAAGGATTGGCCAAAGCTGCTAAAAAAGCAGGCCGGATAGCCAGTGAGGGAATTGTTACCTCTTATATCCACGGTGGCGGACGGATTGGAGTTCTGGTCGAAGTAAATTGTGAAACAGATTTTGTTGCCAAGACAGATGAATTCAAACAGCTGGTTCATGACGTCGCCATGCAGATAGCTGCCGCTAAACCTGAATATATATCCCGCAGTGAAGTTCCGGATAGTGAGATAGAGCGGGAAAAAAATGTGCTGAGAGCTCAAGCTCTGGAAGAAGGAAAACCAGAGAAAATTATTGAAAAAATGGTAGAGGGCAGAATAGAGAAGTTCTTCAAAGAAAACTGCCTTTTGGAACAGGCGTTTATAAAAGATCCTGATAAAACCATCGAATTATTGATTCATGAGACTATAGCCAGAATAGGTGAAAATATAGCAGTAAGAAGATTTTCTCGTTACGAAGTAGGCGAGGGAATCGAGAAAGAAGAAAGTGATTTTGTAGCTGAGGTTATGTCTCAATTAAAATAGGGGTTTATATTTTTAGGAGGTTATCGTTTGCAAGCTGGTCCATACAAGCGCATTGTTCTGAAACTCAGCGGCGAAGCCCTGGCAGGAAAAGACGGCTATGGTATCAATCATGAGATAATAACAGATATTTCCAAACAGGTAGTTGAAGTTGTACAAAAAGGTGTAGAAATGGGTATAGTGGTCGGCGGCGGCAATATATGGCGCGGCGTTGCTGGAAGCGCTAAAGGCATGGATAGGGCTACTGCTGATTATATGGGAATGTTAGCTACGGTTATTAACTCGCTGGCATTACAGGACGCTCTGGAAAATGTTAATATGCCTACCCGGGTTATGTCTGCGATTGAGATGAAAGAAGTGGCAGAACCATATATCAGACGACGGGCCATTCGTCACCTGGAAAAGGGTCGAGTAGTTATTTTTGCTGCCGGTACAGGAAACCCGTATTTTTCAACCGATACCGCTGCCGCTTTGAGGTCTGCAGAAATAGAAGCTGAAGCCATATTGATGGCCAAAAAAGTAGATGGAGTCTATGATTCGGATCCGGTTATAAATCCACTGGCAACCAAGTATAATTTCCTGGAGTATATAGAAGTTATAAACAAAGGTCTGGGTGTGATGGATTCGACTGCAGCCTCTTTATGTATGGAAAACAATATACCTATCATTGTGTTTGATTTAACCAAATATGGCAACATACTCAAGGCAGTAATGGGGGAAAGAATCGGCACTTACGTAGGGAGGTAAAAGGATGATAAAAGATATTTTGCGTGATGCTGAAGACAAGATGCAGAAGAGTATTGAATTCCTGGCTAAGGATCTTTCCACCTTGAGAGCCGGACGGGCTAACCCGGCTATGGTTGAAAAGATCACCGTGGAATATTATGGTGAAACCACTCCCATAAACCAGTTAGGTAATATTACGGTTCCGGAAGCCAGACTGCTGGTTATACAACCATGGGATAAAAGCATAATTCCTGATATTGAAAAAGCCATCTTCAGATCTGATTTAGGAATAACTCCTTCCAATGATGGGGTTGTCATCCGTATTGCTATTCCGCAGCTGACGGAAGAGAGACGGAAAGAACTGGTTAAAGTGGTCAAGAAAAAAGGCGAAGAGACCAAAGTTGCTATTCGAAACATTCGCAGAGAATCGAACGACATGCTTAAAATGAGCGAAAAGGAAAAACTGATTTCCGAAGATGAAAACAAGAAAGGCATGGATGAGATTCAGAAATTTACCGATAAATATGTAAAAAACGTGGACCAGGTTTTACAGGCCAAAGAAAAAGATATCATGGAAGTATGATTGGCAATAGTCTAGATTGCGCTCCGCTTTGGTTATAGCTGCAATAGCCAGATACCCCCTTTCCGGGGGTTTTATAGTTTGGGCGAGAGAAGGGATATTGTGGATATTAATGATCAAAACCTTAATAATATGCCCGGGCATATCGCCATCATAATGGATGGCAATGGAAGGTGGGCCAAAAAAAGGTTATTACCCAGAACTATGGGCCATCGGGAGGGTATGAAATCAATTAAAAGGATTGTTAAAGCTTGTATGGAACTAAAAATACAAGTATTAACTGTTTTTGCTTTTTCCACCGAAAACTGGAGACGTCCCCAAAACGAAGTCAATTATCTGATGGATTTATTGATTGAGTTCTTAAACAAGGAAATTCAAGAGTTGCATGAAAATGATATACGGATAAAAATTCTAGGAGACTATAGTACTCTGCCGAAGAATTGTGTGGACAGTATTGACCACGCTTTGCAGCTTACCAGAAAGAACCAGAAAATGACATTTAATTTAGCCATAAACTACGGCAGCAGAACAGAAATCATCCAGGCGGTAAAAAAAATCGGGCAGGAAATCATGGATGGTCGAATTGATATCAACACCATAAATGAAGAGGTTTTTTCCAGCTATTTATATACCGATACCATTCCTGATCCTGACCTGCTAATACGGACTGCTGGAGAATTAAGGTTGAGCAACTTTTTATTGTGGCAGATAGCATATACCGAATTGTGGATTACTGATGTGACATGGCCTGAATTCACGAAGTCTCATCTGCTTCAGGCCATTGCCGAATATCAGAATAGGGATAGAAGATTCGGGGGACTGAGTCACCAACAGCAGGAAGGTTAAAATGTTAAAAGCAAGAATTATTAGTGCAGTTATTGGTATACCGATATTATTAATAATTCTATACAAAGGCGGCATATACTGGTGGTGTCTAATTGCCCTCCTGGGAATAGCAGCTTTGTATGAATATTATAGAATGATGTCCACAAAAGGATATAATCCTGTATATATCCCTGGCTTTATGGTTATGCTGGCCATGCTTTTTTCCGCAGCGGTCCCTGTATACCTGCTTCCTGCTTTCCTGTGTATAATCATTATTTTTGCCTTACATATGATCTTCCAATATCCTCGAATAGATATCAACGATATCTCGTTAAGTTTTTTTGGGGCTTTATATATGGGTTTGCTGTTAAGTTTCTCGTTAAAAATATTTTACCTGGATAATCGTTTTTGGATAATAGTATTGTGCCTACTGCTTACCTGGGCCAGCGATACCGGCGGATATTTTGCCGGGCGGTTCCTAGGCAGCAAACCCCTGGCCCCACAGTTGAGCCCCAATAAAACCCGGGAAGGGGCAGCGGGGGCAATCATTCTATCTGTTACTGTTGCTCTTTTGTTTTTTAGTATAATAGAGATTGGACAGACAGATTTCGCATATGTATTGATATTAGGACTGAGTGCCAGCATTTTCGCTCAGATAGGAGATTTAATGATATCTGGCATGAAGAGATTCTTTGGGGTTAAAGATACCGGCAAGATTATTCCAGGTCATGGCGGAGTACTGGATAGGTTGGATAGTTTCCTCATGGTAGTTCCTCTAGTTTATTATTTCTTTGTATATTTGGTCCAAATCTGATCCAACCTCTCATCTCTGTTTCTAATATCGACCGGCTTGGAAAAGGGGTAATAATTTGGATCCTGAACTAAACAGATATGTTAAGCTATTTGTTAAATTAGGCATATTTGTTCTGGCTATCCTGGCTGTATATTTAATAATAACCTTTATGTTACCCGTAATTGGTAACGTGCTTTCTTATCTGCCATCTTTATTACTTCCGTTTATTCTAGCTATAATAATGGCCATGATCATAGAACCTGTGGTTATATTTTTTGTAAGAAAAACCAGGATGAAGCGAGGCTGGGCAGTGGTATTAAGCCTTTTCCTGTTGGTAGGAGGCTTTATATACGTCATTTCCTGGCTAATATCAAGAGTAATTAAGGATTTGATGCGGTTATTTCCAGAGGTGGCCGCCTATTCCGATCAAGTGACAGAATCATTTCTTGTTGCTATCAGTGACTTGAAGGTGTTTTATCTAAAGTTGAATTTGCCGGTGGAAGTGCAGACGGCCATGCATAACAGTCTGCAGGGAGCCATAAAGACCTTCAGTTCCCTGGTGAGCAACAGTATAGATATTTTAACTGCTGCCGTGGGCTTGCTGCCGGGAATTTTTGCCTTTATAATGATTGTCGCCATAGCTACTTTTTTAATCAGCAATGATCGTCATGAGCTTAAGCAATTCGTATATAGATTTTTACCGGTTAACACCCAGAGTAAAACTACCAGCATCTTCAATCAACTGATAAAGATACTGGTAGGTTTTCTTAGAGCTTATTTAATCCTGATTTCTATCACGGCGGTTCTGACCATGATGCTATTAAAAGTAATCGGGGTTGAATATATACTAACCATAGGTATTTTGGTGGGTTTGCTGGATATGCTTCCTATCCTGGGCCCCGGTTTGCTGTTTGTTCCCTGGATCCTGGTCGAGTTTATCCTGGGTAATACCAAACTGGGCCTGGGCTTGTTAGTAATATACTTGATAATATCCCTGGTTCGGCAGTTCACTGAACCTAAAATAGTCGGAGAAAACATCGGCCTTCATCCCCTGGTCACCCTTATGGCCCTTTACTTCGGATTAAAACTGGGTGGTGCAGCAGGACTTGTTTTAGGACCAGTTACAGTGGTGATTATTATCGCCAGTTACCGGGCCGGCTTATTTGACAGCTTGAACTGGAGGAAAACAAATGACCGTCTATAAGAAAAAGAATGTAGTAATCCTGGGATCTACCGGCTCTATAGGCCTGCAGACTCTGGACGTTATTGAGAAGCATACCGGGATGTTTAACCTGCTGGGCATTGCGGCAAAAAACGAAGTTTCGGTACTGGCAGAGCAGATACAAAGATACCATCCGGCAGCCGCGGCGGTCGGAGATACTTCGTCTTATAAGGAATTATGCTCTAGAACTGATAAGGATTGTTCAGTGTTATCCGGCTTGGATGGACTGTGCGAGCTGGCTGCCTGGCCGGAAGCGGACATAGTAGTCATAGCGGTCA
>CAZBKS010000003.1:0-18991 GCA_964492475.1 uncultured Syntrophomonas sp.
GGCCGCTGCCGATAAAGACTCCATGAGCACTTCGGTATTAAGTATATCTTCCGGAGTTGAATTCCGAGCCACAACCACCATTGCGTTTTTTCTGATATCGGGATTGCGCAGGCTGGAATCCGCTATCCAGGCCAGGTCAGTGGCAGCCAGTACCTCACCCAGAATTACCAAATTGGCCTGGGACAATATGGGGCTGCGGGGAAAGGAAAGCATTATTTTCCTTATGCCTTCTGTTAAGGAACGTCCCGTTGCAGACACTACCTCAAAGGCTGGCCCGCCTGAACCTGAGCTTTGGCCGGGAATAGCCGGGCTGGCCAACTGCAGGGACACCCGCACTCGTTCATCTTCCAGGTCCATTCCTATACCCGCCACTATAGCTGCCTCGTTTAACTCCTGGGTCTGACATCCCGCTCCTGCCAGGAGCATTATAATAATAATTGTCAGTCTTAATTGCTTAATCAATTATTTTCATCCTTTCCGCTTCCCTGGCGGACCTGGTTTTGCATGCCTTCCAGGTAAGGACGACGACGGTTTACAAACCAGGGACGTCTGACCATAATATCAGTAAGCTGGGAAAGGTCTAAAGGAGCCAGCGGAGCCAGATAAGGCAGTCCAAAAGAGCTCACGGAAACCATCTTCAACAGCACTATCACCAGCACGATCATAATACCCAGGAAACCCAGCATGGCAGATGCAGCCAGAAATCCAAACCTCAGAATACGCACAATGAGTGAAGCGTTATAAGAGGGCGACACAAAAGAAGCAATACCCGTGGCAGCCACTACTACTACCATGGGGGTGGATACCAGGCCGGCCCTGACAGCAGCATCTCCTATAATTAAGGCTCCTACGATGCTAACCGCGGGGCCAACGGCTCGCGGCAGCCGAATACCGGCTTCCCGCAGCATTTCAAACATGGCCTCCAAAAGAAAGGCTTCAATAAAGGAAGGAAACGGAACCCCCTCCCGGCTGGCGGCAATAGTCAACAACAGTGCGGTTGGTATCATTTCATGATGATAGCTAATAACCGCCACATATAAAGAAGGCAGAAGCAAGGACATCCAGAAAGCTGTAAAACGCAGTAATCTAATTAATGAAGCCGGGATATAATAAGTATAATAATCATCGGGTGAAGTAATGAATTCACTGAAGCTGGTAGGTACTATTAATGCCATAGGTGATCCATCTACCATTATGCAGATTCTTCCTTCCAGGAGCTGACCACAAACCCGGTCCGGCCTTTCAGTATGAAGGACTTGGGAAAACAGGGTCTTATTATCATCAATGATAAACTCTTTGATGTAATTGGTATCCAGAACCCCGTCAATATCAATTTCACTTATCCGTTTTTTAATTTCTTCTATCAGCGGAGCAGGAGCTATGTTTTTGATATAGCACATGATTACATCAGTTTTAGTAATTCTGCCCAGCACAAAACTTTCTATTTTAAAATTGCTGGATTTGATTCGTCTTCGAATTTGCGCGGTATTAAATCTCAGCGTCTCATTAAACCCTTCCTTGGGACCAAAAATAACCACTTCATTCTCGGGCGAAGCAATACTTCTGGTTTGCCAGCTCCGGGTGCCGGCCACCAAGACGTCATCATACCCATCGATGAATAGTGCACTGTCTCCGGAACCAATATGATGACAAAGCTCATCCCAGCTTTTAACCGCCTTGATCTCCGCCGGGGAGATAATTTTATTCTTGACCTCCTGGAAGATATCCTGACTCCTGGATTCATCTTTGCCTTCCAGCATATCCATGCCCAGCAATAAAGGTCGCAAGATATTATGTTCTATTTCATCTTTATTGACCAGGCCGTCAAAATAAACCATCAGACCTCTGGTCTCTGGTTTGCCAAAACTAAACTCCCTCAATACTATATCGGAACAGGCTTCAAATATTATTTGAAGCTTCATCAGGTTATCCTCCAGGGAGACTGATAGATCGCTTTTTATGATTTCCGGCGGAATGTTGCCCTCTGCCTGTTCTTCTTTATTTTTTATGTAGCGCACAGCGTCACCCCTTTCCCAAGGCTGGTATTATCCCCCCATAGTTTTAGCGCCACCTGGTGAATCTATGCAGTGATGTGCATAATCGAAAATAGTAACTAAGAGAAATTAGCAAATCATACTGTATTTCCGCTCTGCTCTTTCTGCTGAGTATTCACGACTTGGTCAGCAGCAGGGGATGGTTTAAGAACAATAACCAGCAGTAGCAGCAGAGGAATTATAATAAAAAACAGGCTTTCAATTATCGGAATGATTACTTGAGTTACCACCAGCAGTTCCAGAATATTAGCGCTGATTAAAATCGAAGTAATGCCTATCACTAGCGAACTGGCGGCGGCCAGGAACTTATAATCATGGAGATTAAATATAACTTGAACCGAATAACAGGCCATAAACCAGGAAATAATCGTAATACCGTATATCCCCAATATCAATATGCCTATGAAGACAATATCAATATTCTGAATGAAATTCCCTATATTCACCAGGGTAACCATGCTAAAGGTTGGAAAAGTAAGAATCGAAGTAATGATCCCTCCGAAGGTCATTATAACCGCCAGGGTAGTTATCCCGATAACAATCACATAGGTCCACACGGCTTTAATCATAATAGAAGCAACCTGGTTCTTATCTTGGCACCAGAACCCAAATGTCAAAATAATGAAGAGTTTGCTGACCACAAACATGGTACCTCCTATAGCCAGAATAAAATTCTTGTAGTCCAGGTGTCCAATAGGCAAAAGCCTTTCTACACTCCCCTGCTGCCCCATAATTACGACTACCATAATGATGGAAAAAGGTACTCCTACCATAAATATAATCTCCTGCAGACGAGCCAGATTACCAATGCCAGACCTCATGCCTATGACCATGGCCAGAATCAATACCCCAATGTGAACGCTTATCGGTGTACCTGGCAGTACATTGCTTTCAATAAAGTCGGTAAAAAACCGCAGGTCGTAGCTGGTCAAAAAGAGAAAAACCAGAATATATAAAATTCCTATCCCTCTGCCCAGGGGATTGCCCAGATGTTCTATCAATAAATGGGGAAAGGGATAATTACTTTTTTTAAGAATATGGTTAAAAACAAAGGCCATAAGATAACCGGGAATAATGGACAAAAAAGCGGTCATCCAGGCATTTTGTTTGAGTAAATTCGCCATCATTTCCGGAATTTCCAGGTAAGCCAGGGGGGTAAGGAATATAACCAGAATGCAGTACAACTGAAAATTGCTGATTTTGACCACGGTATTGCCCCTTCTTAATAAAAATCAGGATAACTTCACCTGCGTACAGCGATTCTCTCTCCCACCTGTGCCATACTCATAGGAACATGAAGCTAATTCATCTTTAGTCTATCCATAACTGTTAGATATATCCTTACCGATGGGGAAATTGAGGAAGGCCATTAATGAAATAAGGCAGAGATGCATGCATACCAGGGGGCAGCGGTAATAAGTAAAGTAATTAAACTGCGTATAAAATCATAATATTTCATGATGATTTGCGTAATAGTCAACCAATTTCTTTGAAATCTGTGATGCAAGCCTTGAGCCAGTAGGTAAGCTCTTGGTTTTGCCCAAGCGGAGCTTAGAAAGCAGTGTATTTATACATGCTATAACACATCAACCGAATTTTTCAGGGAAACCAAACAGGTAAGAGAAGACAATAGCTTTATATATTGTGTATTCTTGAAACATTTGGATAGAATTGGTTATTAGGCAAAGCCATATAGGCTGAAATCAGTCATAATATTTTAGAGACTACACCTGCTTATAAGTTTTTACATTATTCTCAATATTTTAAAATTTATATCAGTTTATGCTATAAAAAACTTTATATATTCGACCTGCTTATATATGTAAATTTTTGCCATTATATTATAATGTGCCTATCATCATACTGCATTAACGGAAGGTGGTCACCTTGTTGAAACGTTGTGCCCTGTTTCTTATTCTTCTATTGCTTATTTTAAGCTGTGGGTATACTTATGTCAGTGGAAAAGAAAACCTGCAGGATGCTGCCGAACGGAAAAAACATGATCAGGCTTGGGGGGATATGATAAGAAGTTTTGAGCTTTACCTGGCGTTTTTCAATGATTCATATCCTGCTGGTAATTTTACTATTTCCCAGCACGCTGATACCTATGAGGAAGCACTGGCCTATTTTAAACAGGGTTTTGCTGCCCAACTGGCATCAGACATTGTATCTGCATATACCTTTTATAATCCCGATAACAGCAAATTACAGATACTTCCAACTGACGGACTCCCAGTGCTTTTGCCGGAAAACCCCAATCTGATCAGCACCCAATTTATAGACGCCGATCATGTTATATTTCAACGCTATTTTGAAGATTATTATGGGGAAAACACCAAATATCTCTACCGGGTATTCTGCAAATACGATGGAGGCAGATGGAAAATATACCAACTGGAATGGGAACCTGTAGAGTAGGTTCCATTACGCCAGACGATGCTCAAGCCAGCAGACACCGGGTTTCCATTGCCCGTTCATATGTTCGTGTAAAATCCCCTGGGGAAATATCAGGGGTGATTTTATCTGGTGGGCTTACCTATCATCCATAACAATATACTCTGAGCGTCTGGCCACACTTTTATAGGCCGGTCGTATAATTTTCCCGGCGTTTACTATTTCTTCGATTCGGTGCGCACTCCAGCCCGCAATCCTGGCAATGGCAAATATAGGCGTATATAATTCCGGGGGAATTTCGAGCATGCTGTACACAAATCCCGAGTAAAAATCCACATTGGCGCTAACCCCCTTGTAGATTTGGCGCATTTGCCCAATGACTTCCGGGGCCAGTTCTTCGACCTTCTCATAGAGATAGAACTCGTCTTCCAGCCCCTTTTCCCTGGCCAGGCGGGCTGCCTGGCATTTCAAAATAACCGCCCGGGGATCTGATATGGAGTAAACGGCATGACCAATACCATAAATTTTACCGGTTTTATCAAAAGCTTCTTTATTTAAGATCTTTAACAGAAAGTCTGATATTTCTTCATCATCATTCCAGTCTTTAACCTGCTGCTTTATATCCGCCATCATCTGTACCACTTTGTGGTTGGCACCTCCATGGCGGGGACCTTTTAAGGAACCCAGCGCGGCAGCCATTACCGAGTAAGTATCGGTTCCCGATGAAGTTACCACATGGGTCACAAAAGATGAATTATTGCCTCCTCCATGTTCAGCATGCAGCACCAGGGCAAGATCCAGCAGGGCTGCCTCCAGCCTGCTATACTTGCTGTTCGGACGCAGCATATGCAGAATATTTTCCGCGATGCTCAGGTCAGGCCGGGGACTGTGGATATACAAGCTGTTATTTCCATGGTAATGCGAAAAGGCCTGATAGCCATAAACTGCCAGGAGAGGGAAACATGCCAACAATTGCAAACACTGTTTTAGAACGTTTTCAATCGAGGTATCATCAGCCCGGTCATCGAAGCTGTAAAGAGCCAATACGCTTCTGGACAGGACTACCATCATATCTTTGCTGGGTGCTTTAAGAATCATATCCGTAACAAAACACTCCGGCAGGCTTTGATAACTGGCCAGCAGTGTCTTGAATTCTTCCAGCTGTTCTCGCCGGGGCAGCTTACCAAACAACAATAAATAGCAGGTTTCCTCAAAACCATACCTATTTTCGCTTAAAAACCCATTCACAATATCATTAATGTCTATTCCTCGGTAGATCAGCCGCCCTGGTACCGGGACCATCTCATTTTCATCGGTAATATAGGAATGCACTTCACCTATCTCAGTCAGACCAACCAGTACGCCCCATCCATCAATATCTCGCAGTCCCCTTTTTACCACATATTTACTGTATAATTCAGGATCAATAAAGCTGTTCTGTTCTGCCATAGCAGTTAAACCTGGCAACATCCTGGCTTCTAGCTGTTTCTCTTTAATACTTCTCATAATTTGATTCTCTCCTTATTATTACAGCCAGCTCTAATAACCTTTTCGATGCAGAGCCCAGCTTGTCTTATCTTATATTGTACCAGACCTTCTTGTATCTCCTCCGTATATTTACAGCTTGTACACTATTCTTTCAGTCAGGGGCAGCTTGCTTTTGATGAAATTGCCAGTTCCAAAGGCAATAACTTCTTCCTGGTCATTATAAAGAGTTGCTTCGGCAATACATACAATTTCTAAGTTTCATTAAGCAGACCAGGATTTTTTATTTGGAGTTGATGATTCTGTTCTATTACAAAGAATAAAAAAGGGGTCCGGAGCTTGTTTCAAAACCTCTGGAACCCTCTATTTATCTATGGTGGGCGATGACGGGCTCGAACCGCCGACATCCTGCTTGTAAGGCAGGCGCTCTCCCAGCTGAGCTAATCGCCCTTATGGTGACCCCTAGGGGACTCGAACCCCTGTTACCGGCGTGAAAGGCCGGTGTCTTAACCGCTTGACCAAGGGGCCTTAACGGAAATCGGATGTTGGACATCGGAGAGTTTAGGGCAAGAATTTGACTGCATTAATTTCTGCTTGGTCTTATTTCCTGTTTCCGATATCTGACCCTGTTGATCTGACTTCAAAACTCTTTGGTCCAACTTCAGATTTCTGATATCAGATATGGTGGGCCTACCAGGACTCGAACCTGGGACCAACCGGTTATGAGCCGGTGGCTCTACCAACTGAGCTATAGGCCCTGGTTACTGCGGTAACCCCGCAACAGTTAGTATATAAAAATTCTGTACAAAGGTCAATAGCAAAACATTATTTCTTTCTCCAGAACCAGATCCCCGGGAATACAGATATTTCTGCCTTTCTCAATGGCTCAATAATTATCTGCATCCAGGAACATATTTAATCAAAAAGCGGTAACTCTTTTTGGGTTACCGCCGGATTTTCAATGGCTCCCCGAGTAGGATTCGAACCTACAACCCTCCGGTTAACAGCCGGATGCTCTACCGTTGAGCTATCGAGGACCGTCTCAACGAGATTCATTATATTATTTATTATAGGTCATTGTCAATACGATTTTATTATTTGTAACGTTTTATTCTATATAGTCTTTAAGTTTTTTGCTGCGTGACGGATGTCTTAGTTTGCGCAATGCCTTGGCTTCGATCTGTCTTATCCTTTCTCTGGTAACGCCAAATTCCTGCCCTACTTCCTCCAGGGTTCTTGGCCTTCCATCATCCAAGCCGAATCTCAGCCGCAGTACTTTTTCCTCCCTTTCGGTCAAGGTATTTAATATGCCATCCAAATGCTCCCGTAGCAATACAAATGATGCTGATTCCTCCGGTGACTCTGCATCTTCATCGGTAATAAAATCACCCAGATGACTGTCGTCTTCTTCTCCAATAGGAGTTTCCAGAGATACAGGTTCCTGGGCCACTTTCATTATTTCAATAACCCTATCCACTGGAATATCCATTTCTTCTGCTACTTCGGTCGGGGTAGGTTCTCTCCCCAAAATCTGCAGCAGATTCCTCTGCACCCGAGACAGCTTGTTAATAGTTTCTACCATATGCACAGGTATTCTGATGGTACGCGCCTGGTCCGCTATTGCCCTGGTTATGGCCTGCCTGATCCACCAGGTAGCATATGTACTGAATTTGAATCCTTTCCGGTAATCAAACTTCTCAACCGCTTTCATAAGACCCAGATTTCCTTCCTGGATCAAATCTAAAAACAGCATACCTCTGCCCACATACCTTTTAGCTATGCTGACCACTAATCTAAGGTTAGCCTCTACCAGCTTTCTTTTAGCTTCCTCTTCCCCGAGTTCAATTCTTAAAGCCAGATCTATCTCTTCTTCAGCGGTCAGCAACCTTACCCGGCCTATTTCCTTGAGGTACATACGAACCGGATCATCTATTTCTATACCATCTGGTATAACTACATCTGCAGTTTCCAGGGGTTCCTGTTCAACGTCCTCTTCGCCTTCGATATCACTTTCACTGCCGATGGCTATGCCCAGGGTTTGTAAATGTTCCAAAATATCGTCAATATGATCAGAGTCCAGGCTGAAGCCCTGCAGTTCATCTATAATTTCCTCATAGGATAAATTCTTCTTTTTCTTGCCTTTTTCGGCTATAACAGTTATTGCCTCAGCAAGTTTTCCATCCACTTTCATCTATATCCCCCCTTCCCGGGTTTTATTGAGGATGGTGTCAATTTCCAGAATGAATTTCATCAAACTGTTAAAATCACCTTCGGTATTAAGAATATTTAGCTTATGGTATATTATTCGCTGGCGCCTTTTAGTCTTTATATTAATAACCCGGCGAATAAAGTTATTTATTGCTATATCATCAATTTCATCAAGATCTTCCAGCAAAAATTCTATCCTGGCTATAATCGGCATCATTATTTCATCATCGTTTTCTGCCATTTGCTGCAGATCCTGAACGAGATCATACTGGAAAATAAATTCTTGATATTCCGGCCTGGTAAAAAAGTCTATCCCGATACAAGATTTTATTTTGTTGTAAACCTGCTTGTTTTTCAGCATGGCTGCCAATATTTTCTCTTCTAAGCTATAATTGCCGTATTCAATATTATCCCTATATTTTATACTTTTATTCTCTGCAATAGGTCGATTATCCCTGTTTTTTGAGCTTATTTCCCGGTATACGATGTTTTCTTCCAGTCTTATTTTTTTAGCTATAGTTTTTACATAATAGTCTTTTTCAATTTCACTTGTTAAACAGCTGATATCCGTTTTTAGCGCATTGATGATTTTTTTCTGCACTTCAAAGTTCATCTCTTGTTCTTGATTGATATATCGATTTATCTTAAATTCCAAATAAGTTACTTTATTATTCTTGATATAATGCAAAAATTCCTCTTTTCCATACAATTCTAAGTACTCATCAGGGTCTTTACCCCCAGGAAGAGTAATTACTTCTACCTTCAAGTTCTGATCCCGGAGAATATCTATGGCCCGCACAGTCTCCCTTTGTCCTGCCTCGTCACCATCATACAGAATAATAACTTTTTCGGCATAACGCCTTAACAGAACCGCTTGCTCACTGGTAAAGGCAGTCCCCAGGGAAGCTGCACAATTTTTTATTCCATTTTGGTGAATTTTAATACAATCCATATAGCCTTCTACCAGCAGCACCTCATTCTCTTTGCGCACTGCCTCTCTAGCCTGGTATAATCCATAAAGATTTTTCCTCTTGGAGTATAATTCGGTCTCTGGAGTATTTAAATACTTAGGCATACCCTCGTCAATAACTCTGCCTCCAAAACCTATTATTTCTCCGCTATACTGGCTGATTGGAAATATAATCCGGTTTCTTAACAGGTCATAATATCTATCGGTGCTGCTTCGTTTAATTAAACCTGATAATTTAATATACTGATCAGGATACCCTTTTTTTAACAGATATTCTTCCAACGTATTCCAGGCGTCAATAGCATAACCCATTTTAAATTCTTCAATAGTCTGTCGGTTTATTCCACGTCTTACCATATAATCACCGGCAGCCTGGTTGGACAGCAGGGCTTGATTATAAAACTGCGCGGCAGCCTGATTAATCTCCAGAACGTTTTTTCTAATCTGATCAGCTTTTTGGTTTTTGTTTGATACCTTAAGTTGTATCCCTGCGCGGCTAGCCAGCATCTCCACTGCTTCCCCAAATTCAACCCCATCCCGCTTCATTACGTAGGTAAATATATTCCCGCCAGCGTGACATCCAAAACAATAAAACAGGTTTTTATCAGGAGTTACGGAAAAGGATGAAGTTTTTTCCTCATGAAATGGGCATAGGCCCCAGTAGCGATTACCTTTTCGGGTAAGCTTTACACTTTCTGATACTATATCTACCATATCCAATCTATTCATTATGTCGTTTAATATTTGATCATCATAGTATCTAGTCAATTATCTCCACCTACAATTCTATTTTTTAAATAGAATTCCTTTAAATTATGCGAATTTTATCTAATTATTTTGTTTTATATCTAATTTCAAGCCTTTATTAAAAATTTTTAAAGCATCTGGAACCAGTGACCGTGGTACATAGATATCTAAAAAAGAAGAAATACAGTATTCGTCACTCATTCCTGCAATGTAGTCAGCCACCGCCCGGTCTAATCCTTCTTCTTCAGCTATTTTCAAATACACTGCCGTCATTTTGCGAGGGTTTTCCTTATAATATTTGAACAAATGTTCTATGATAAAACCGGCCCGGGAGCGTTCAGCCTGACAGACAGTGCCATTGTAAATATAATCGAACATATATTTCCTCAGCCCTTTTAAAGCTCCATCTATTTCCGGAGACGGTTTAACTATTATTTCCGTTTCTTCTTTAATCAGCCGGCGGGTATGCATTATCGTATCATTTACTAGAGTGGCTATTCTTTTACTGTGTGTATATCCCAATACATCCAGGTACTCCCTGGGAACATCGTCCAGGGAAAGCAGGCCTGCTCGTATCGAATCATCTATATCATGCTGAACATAAGCAATTTTGTCACTCAGCCTTATTACCTGTCCTTCCAGGGTAGTCGCCATTTTATCACTGGAATCGTACCCACTGTGATGAATAACCCCATCCAGTACCTCCCAGCTCAAATTCAAGCCTCTTCCGGTCCGGTGCTGTTCTACCCGGGTTAACACCCTAATGCTGTTTTCGTTGTGCCTAAAACCGGTAGCCAGTAGACTATCCAGTATTTGTTCCCCGGCATGGGCAAAGGGAGTATGCCCCAGATCATGAGCCAGGGCTATAGCTTCTATTAAATCTATGTTCAAATTGAGACCTGCCCCAATAGTTTTGGCAATCTGGTTTACCTCCAGAGTATGAGTTAACCTGCTTCTATAATGATCGCCAGGAGGAGCAATAAACACCTGGGTCTTATGTTTCAAGCGTCTAAAGGATTTGGAATGAACCACCCGGTCCCGGTCTACCATAAAACATGAGCGGATTGGGTCTGCTTCTTCCTCTCTATCCCTGCCTCTGGAGTTTGCTGCCAGAGTGGCATAGGTAGCTAACATCTCTTTTTCGCGATTTTCGATTTCTTCCCTGATGCTCATACCTGCTCACCTCTCTGTGGCATATTGGTTCTGCAGTTCCAATACGTTACTGATTCTTATGCATATTAGCCTATTAATATAAAAATCCTCAGTCCCTTGACCAAGGATG
Organism: uncultured Syntrophomonas sp.; assembly: GCA_964492475.1. Taxonomy (GTDB): domain Bacteria; phylum Bacillota; class Syntrophomonadia; order Syntrophomonadales; family Syntrophomonadaceae; genus JAAYJK01. The sequence goes on from CAZBKS010000003.1 coordinate 11,141, forward strand.
GCAGCGGATTTTTATTTTAACCCGATATCCTTCATCGTCTTCTTAAATGAGACGTAGCCCTGGCAACTTCACATATTCTTTTGCCTAAAACACGCGCTCTTTTTATGGCATTTTCGTCCTCCCAGGCTGGATCCTGACCTGCTGCCCCGGAGTGCCCACAGTCATCCTGGTAATATCCATCGCCTATCACTATCATTCCCTGTGCCAGCAACATATCATGTATGGTGCGCAGGGCAGATTCCTGCCCTCCAAACCTTGATCTGCCTACTGAGACAGCACCTCCCACGACATTCATGAGTTTCTTTTCACTTCTCAGTTTTCTTCCTTTATCCCAGAACGCTTTCAACTGGGCAGAAACCGTGCCAAAGTATACCGGGCTTCCTATTATCAATGCGTCTGCCTGTGCCATGACTCGAAAAGCATTTTCAAGTTCAGAATCTACGTAACATTTTGCGGAACAGGGGGATGAACACGCAATGCAAAAAGGCATCTTTTGATGTGCCAGCAGATGCTGGCAGAATATGATTTGACTCTGTGCGCCCATTGTTTCGCATTCATTTAGAGCTTCCTGTAATAAAAAAGCGGTATTGCCTTTTTCATTCGGGCTGCCATTTATAGCTATTACATTCAACTCCATAATGCTTCCACCCCTTACTATATATTCTTAATACTACAAATAACCATATAATCCTTTATTTATACATATAAATTTTATTAATGAACTTTACGAAAAAAGATATATAATACAATTTTTTAAATGCTTTTTGTTTATTTCCAATCATCGAACGTTTTTATATTATTAAGAACGATGACCCACGTTTATTTCCATTTCGTCTTAACATAAACTCAAGTATGCAGACACTATCCAGGGCCATACCTGGAAAACGTGAAATTAAAATCATTAATTTATGGCAAGGAGATATCCATGACAAACCTGACAATTATTGAGAAAACAGATGGTCGATACATTAGACTCTTAAAAAATATTGATTCCGTTCAAATTGAGAAGGAATTATCTCTGGTGGGCATCCATCTCTCCTATCAATCAATACAAGACCTGGCCGCAGGAAAACCGGAAATGGAAATCAAGATTCCTGATGATGTTTCAAATTTGTTTCATGATGATATCATCCCCCCCACACCTTCTCTGGCTATAGAAGTATCGGAAGATAATATGATGGCGTTTATAACCGTTGATTTTATATGCGATAATAAAATGTCGCTACAGGATATCGTTAATGAACTCAAAAACAAGGGAATAGTATTTGGAATCGACATCCAGGCAATTGAAAATTCCGTGAACAATCCTGGCACTCCTGCTGTGGCTGCTAGAGGAATTAACCCGTTAAAGGGACAAAATGCCAGTATACAATACTTTTTCGAAAAGAACCCGACCCCCAAACCAGTTATACTTGCCAATGATATTGTTGATTATTATGAACTGGGGCAAATTATACCGGTATATGCAGGCGACATTTTGGCTGTCCGGGAGCCTGCTACCGCAGGAACTCCCGGCATTGATATTTATGGAAAAGAAATCGCTCCCCAGCCGGGAGATGATATAGATTTCAAAATGGGCAGAGGGATAATTATTAATCAAAATGAAGCTGTAGCTGAACATGCCGGAGCCCTGTCCTGGATCAACAATAAGATGTATGTCACCAAACTATACCACGTATTGGGTGATGTAGATTTCTCAATTGGCAATATTGATTTTATGGGTAAAGTTTTGATAAGCGGAAGTGTATATGATGGATTTAAGGTTGAGGCCGATGATGATATTGATATTTGTGGTGGAGTAGGAAACGCCCTTATTAACTCACGCAAGGGATCGGTTTTTGTTCAAAACGGGATTATAGGCCGTGGTAAAGCCCTGGTTACAGCCCATAAAAATGTGGAAGCCAAGTTTGTTCAGGCAGCAACTGTAGTTGCTGGTCAGTCAATTGTAGTAAACGAATATATTGTTCGCTGTAATATCAATGCCGGCGATTCAGTACTGATACATGGGCGTAAAGGCCGTATTCTCGGCAATAACAAAATATCTGCCAAAACAAAAATCAAGGCATCCCGGGTGAAAAATTCACGACAGCTTGATTTAAGAGTTGTAGGCATCGAAAGGAAGCAATACTTTGAGAAAATCCATGAACTCAATCGCACGATTGAAAGATTGGAAGGCAAGCTGAAACAATCTGCTTCAACTATTAGGATTCTCCGTAATAGGCCGGAAGATGCCCGTTCGCTCTTTCTATTGGAAGAAATGCTGCCCGAATATATTAACCTGCAGGAAGAACTGGACACCATGATCGAAGAGCGAAACTACCTGAGCAAGATGCTGAAAAGCACCCGCGGCGAAGGTATGATTGAAATTGGGGGGGGATTGGAAGAAGGCATGACTTTTTCTATAAAACATGAATTCATAAAACTTCCCCAGGATATTAATAAGCTGAATATGTATTATGACCCGGATGAAAAAAAGCTGCTTTATTATTGAATGCTAATCAAATATTGATATATCTCTTTCATTATTTATAATTATTTAGACATAAAACAAAAATCCCAGGCAAGGATTAGTAACGGCCTTTGCTTGACAGGCAGAACTCCCCTTCGGGGTCACCTCATACCAGGGCTCTTCTTCCTTGCCCGTATTACTAAAGCAAAGGAATAAGCCCTCGCTGCCTTTCACCGCCGGCAAAGCGCAGGAGGCTCATATCCATACCCATGTACCCAAAGGTTATATTAATATCGACTCTGATACCTTTTATCATAAGAGATAATATCTGCCTTGCGCAGGCACAGTAGTTTAGACAGACTCCCATAAAGTCGTACCAGCTTATTTTTACAATTAATGACAATAATGCCTTTTTTGATTTCCACTATATTTTGTATCACCTTTCTAATCCGCCTGGATTATCCTGGGCTGGCATCTGTTCTGTATTTGCCTTTTCATCATCGGTTCTGCCCGGTATTAAGATAGCCTGACCGTCATCAACGAATTTTTGCCCCTCAATTATCAGAAGATCGCCTGCCTTAATATCACCGATTACTTCTACGTTTTCTCCTTCGGTTAGACCTATGGTCAGCTCAACCCTTTTGGCTTTATCTCCATCAGCCAGAAATACATAGGATAAATCGTCCTCGGTAAGGACTGCCTGTTTGGGAATAATTATTGCATTATCATGTTTATCTATTTCCAGGTACACTTCCGCATACATACCCACTTTTAATGAGATTCCCTGCTTCTCAATTTCGATTTTCACTGGATAGCTGCTGGACAAGTCATCCTTGGTAACGCTAATAGACTTAACTTTTCCGGCCAAAGCATTTTCGCTGATAGAAGGTATATAAATACTGGCCTGCTGCCCTACTGCACATTTATTGATTATTTTGTCACTTACCTGGGTTTGTACAATAATAGTGTTAGTATCCACTATAGTCATGGCCGTTGCTCCACTGTACGATTCACCTTTATTGATCTCAATAGATCCTACTGTTCCACTGATAGTACTTATTACGCGGGCATCATTATTGGCTGAATTCAGCTGATTAGTTATGGATTCCAGACTCGCTTGGGATTGTTCATAGGTTAACTTGGCCTGCTTATAACTCAGCTCAGCATTCTCTAAATCGCTCTGGGCAATAATACCCGCATCAAATAATTCTTGGCTGCGATTATAATTAACCAGTATGTTTTCCATATTGATGCGATTCAGTTCCACGCTCATTTCGCTTTTCTTTTGAGATATTTGCAGGTCATTGATATCGTCGGTATAATCTACAGTAAACAATACGTCTCCAGGAGATACCAAATCGCCCTCATTCACATATATATTCTCTACGTTACCCCGGGCATCACTGCTAACCTCATATTCCTGCTCCGCCTTAAGAGTCCCCACAGCATAATAGGTCTCGATGATACTGCCGGTTTCAATTTCCTGTACCGATACTGTAACTGCTGTTTCCGGGGCTCCTCCCATAGCACCAGCAGGACCCTGTGATGAACAGCCAGGTATGAGCAGCAGTAACATTATAGATAATACGAGATAAGTTATTTTCCGCATGAGTCTGCCTCCTCTAAATAATATTATTGTAAAACGTTAAACTTATTTTTAACATTAAGTTTAACATCTTCAAAAATCGAGTATATTACCGGAATAATAATCAGGGTGAGTGCTGCCGATGCAAACAGCCCAAATATTATGGAGTAAGCCAACTGAGCATAATCGCTGCTTTTTAAAGCCAGGGGCAGAATTGCTCCGATAGTAGTCAGGGTGGTGGCCGCAATAGGCACAAACCTGGTTTTAGTAGCTATAATCAAAGCTTCTATCATCTCATGTCCAATTGCTCTTAACTGGTTGGTATAATCCAAAAGCACTATGGCATTGTTTACCGCTATACCCACCAGCGATATAACCCCCATAAAGGCGTATACTCCAAAGTCATTGCCGGTAAGTATTAATCCCAATATAACTCCTATTATGCTCAAAGGAACAGCCAAGAGTATAGCAAAAGGCTGCGACAGCGAATTAAATTGTATAGCCAGGATTAAGAATACCAGGAAAAGCGCTTCCAGAAAGCTTAAGGCCAAACTGCTAAAAGATTCTTGCATTTCCTGAGCATCTCCACCATAGCTGACCGTTACTCCTTCCATTTCGGGGAGATCCACGGCCTTGGTTTCAATTGCTTTCATAATATCACCTAGGTTGGCATCTGCATCCATTGTGGCGTAAACACTCACCACTCGTTTGCTATCTTTATGCTCAATTTCTGCCAGGCCAAGCCCATCTTCAACTTTTGCTACAGCTGAAAAGGGTATGTATTGCCCACTGCTGTTGCTGAAATATATCTTTTCCAGGTCCTGGGTAGATTTAATTTTCCCTTCCAGCCATTTTATTTTTATCGTTATTTCATCCTGGTTTTCAAGAAAAGTACCAGCCGATACACCCTGAATAGCCTCTTTAATAACCGAACTAATGCCTATGGGGTTCAATCCCATTGCGGCAGCTTTGGTTCTATCAATACTTATGGTTAATTCGGGAGGCCCTCCCGCTATGCTAGTGAAAGGATCGACAATGCCATCGATTTCTGCCAACAAATTCTTATATTCTCCAGCTCGTGTTTCAAGATCATCGAAATCATCCCCAGCCAGTTCAATCACTATCGGACTGGTTTCAAATCTCCCCCCGCGGTTGGTAGACACGCTTAATTCTGCCCCGGCTATATTTTTCAGTGCCATGGTAAGTTCCTGCTGAATATCGGTACTGCTTTTTTCTCTCTGGTCTTCTTCGACCAGCTCGACGGTTATTTGCGCACTGTTAACATCACCCGAGGAAATATCAGAAGTAAATGATTCTACTTCAGGATAGGTATAAAGTAATTCTTCAACCCGGTTAACTACTTTGAGGCTATCTTCCATTATGCTTCCGGTTGCCAAGTCAATGCTTACATATAATGAAGATGCCTCACTGGGAGGATACAGGCCGGTTTTTAATAAACCCAGTGGGTAGGTGCCCAGTACCATTAAAAAGAGCAGCAGACTGGCCGCTATCACCATTGCTTTGTTGCGCTTGCTGTGAAGAACTTTATTCAAAAAGTTGGTGTATTTTTGCAGCAGCCCAGATGCTCCATTATTCCCGTTGCCATCCATTTTGAACTGCTTGTAAGCCATGGCGGCAGTCAACAAAAGTGGCACTGCAATTGATATGAAGCTTATTGATTCGTCCCGTGCAAACGCCAATAGAGCCAGAACAAATATAAACAGGCAACTTAATATTTTTCTTATCTTTATTGAGGCAGGGGAAAGGACTGTTTTCTTATCCGTGTTTTCCTTAATAAAACGAGAACATAGGGCTGGAGTAATAGTAATCGATACTATCAGCGAGGCTCCGAGAACAATCATAATAACCATGGGAATTATCTTTAAAATATCACTCATTCGCCCCGGCATAAAAGCCATGGCCAAAAATGCTGCTATAGTAGTTAAAGTTGAAGATAAAACTGCAGGAGCAATCTGATTGGTAGCATATTGGGCAGCTTCTTTACGCGAGAGTCCTTGTTTATGTATTCGGCTTATGTTTTCCAGTATAACAATAGCATTATCTACCAGAAGTCCAAGGGATATAATTAAAGCCAACAGGGTTATAGTATTAAAGGTCATACCATAATAGTACATAACAATGCAAGTTGACAATAGCGAAAGAGGTATAACAAAGGCTACCATTATTGATTCTCTCAAGCCGATAAACATAAAAAGCACAATTATTATGACCAGCAATCCTGAAATGGCATTATTGATAACGTCATTCAAGTCCTGGTCAACATCTACGGCTTCATCGCTGGTGATTAATACCGAAACATCATCTGGATATAATGTGCCCTTTCCCTCTTCAATTATCTGTTTTATCTGTTCGCTGGGGCCTACAATATCGGCTCCATCCTGGCGATAAATACTGATAGAAACGGAAGCCGAGGCTTTATTGAGGTTAGCATCATCAGCCAGGTACATAGCGGAATAGCTGTCCGCATCTTCAAAACCATCAACTACAGTAGCAATATCTTTTAATAATATGGGGTTATCTCCATCTTGTATAACAACATTTTCAACCTCATCAACCGAAGCAAATTCAGCTTCTAAACGTATATCGTAATCGCTGCCGTCGAGAGTTAGAGAACCACCCGGCGCATTGACGTGGGCTGTGTTAAGAGCTGTTTGGATGTTGCTCATTGATATTCCGTAGCTCATTAAGTCAACCGGGTCTACATAAATGGATATTTCTCGATTCAAGCCTCCGCCGATATCAACCTCATCAACGCCTTCTATTTTTTCAAATTCGCTTTGGAGATCATCAGCGACACTCTTTAATGTTGCTAAATCATAATCGCCAGCAACACTCATCCTCATTATCGGCATGGAACTGGTGGAAAAAACTCCAGCTGAAGGGGTACTGCAGTCTTCTGGCAAACTCACCTCAGATAATAAGGAATTAATCTCCTGCTCCTTATCTTCAATGTCAACATCATCATCAAATTCAATGTTAATATTGGCCATTCCCGAAGATGTAGTAGAACTAATGGAGTAAACATCCTCTAATTCCTGAAGTTTGGCTTCAATTTTATCAGTTACTAAAGTCTCTATTTCCTGAGGAGCGGCTCCCGGGTACTGCACTGAGATTCTGGCAAAAGGCATAACGGTTTCGGGCATTGATTCCCGGGGAAGTTGATTATAAATACTTATTCCAGCAATAAACACACATATTATTATCAGGTACACTATCCGATAGCGTTCAATAAAAATTGCTGCTATTTTCCCTAAAAGGTTAGTTTCTCGGTTAGGTTCACTTATCTTGCTGCTGCTGTTATTTTCTTCTATCATCCTGACCCTCTTCCCGATTATTTGGGCAAATTCAGATAAGCCTTTTCTAATACTTGCCAATTTTCAATTTTATAGCATAAATCTGTGATTACTATGAAGAAAATATCAAGATTTCTTGACACTCAAGAAAAAATACCGAAACGATTTTTTTACACCCCATAATACGTGGTGCCCTTTGAAACCCGTACCCGGTACATCTGGTATGGATGGCTATAACAAGTTTAGAAAACAGTTAATAGTGGTTCCACTGCAAAAAGGTATAATGAGCTGGCTTGGATCATAAATATGCCGTCGCCAAGACTCTGCATGAGAAACACCAACTCCTCGTCTTGCGGTTCAGGGGGACGTTCCAATTCCGCATCCGTGCGGAGCGTCACTCTCGCCCCCGTCCATGGGCCTCGCCCCCTTACACCGCTTCACCTCGCGAGGTGTTTCTGCCATGCTCCGTCGACGGCTCCTGCATATTTATGCATCCAAACAGG
>CAZBKS010000004.1:0-18984 GCA_964492475.1 uncultured Syntrophomonas sp.
GACTGATATTGTACTTTGATGATCTTCAAGCCGGCACTGACTATGTAGTAACAATTGATGCCGACTTTGCAGCCAATAACGGAACTGCTTTGGGTGAGACCGGTACCTGGGAATTTACCACTGACTCGGACGGTGACGACGGAAGCGGGTCTAATGATGGCTCCGGTTCAGGTGACGGAACTGGAGGTGGCGATGGAACCGGGACTGGTGGAGAGATGACGGTAGACTTCAGCGCTGAAAACACTGCTGCTAATAACACGAAGCTAGTCTTTGATTTCAGCAAGGGCATTGACGACAATTTGCCTGAATGCCTGAGTAAAATTACGGTGTACAAGGAGTCTGACAATAGCAAAGTATATTACTCCAACTATAATTATATTAAAGAAGGAAGCGGCAGTGATGCGGTTAAACTTCGCAGATTGGAATTATATTTTGACGATCTTCAAGCCGGTACCGACTATGTAGTAACAATTGATGCCGACTTTGCAGCCAATAACGGCAGTACACTGGGCAGGATCTATACCTGGGAATTTAGTACTGATTCTGCAGGCGGTGGCGGTGGTGGTACTGCGGTACAGCCAGAGCCGCAGCCGGTTGTCGTAAACGAATTGGTACCAGCCTCTGGTATAACAAGTGTACCTGCAGAAGTACCTTACTTGATCGACATCTCTGATCACTGGGCAAGAACCGCAATTGAACAGCTGGTAAATTCCGGAGCAATCACCGGGTTCCTGGATGGAACGTTCAGACCGGATAATACTATAACCCGGGCCGAATTTGCCACCATATTGGTGAAAGCCATGGGATTAGAGCTAAAGCCTGGAATGGTATTCAATGATACTGATCACCACTGGGCCAAGGACTATATTTCTACCGCGGTAGCACACGGAATCATCAACGGTTATGGCAATCAAACCTTTGGTCCCGATGACTTAATAACCCGGGAGCAAATGGCAGTGATGATTGACCGGGCAAAGCAACTGGAAGCAGCTGTGACTGGGATGAGCTTTGCTGATGCTGATCAAATATCAGTATGGGCCAGAGAAGCAGTAAGTCTGGTGAGCGGACATCATATTATGTCAGGTTATCCAGATAACAGCTTCAGGCCTGCTGCCTTTGCCAGCAGAGCAGAAGCCGCTGCAGTAATTGTAAACATCCTATAATCTACTAAAGGGGGACCCTGGAGGAATTCCAGGGTCTTCCTTATATTTTCAATTAGGTAGGTGATGGTGACGTGGTCTCAGGCAGTATAGTATCTCATTCAAACAGATAAGGTTCCTCGGCCCGGTATTTTTCTACCCGGTTTCTTCCGTTGTTTTTAGCCTTATATAAGGCCTGGTCAACCTTTTCAATCAATGCGTCGAGGCTTTCATCGCAGCTCTCTATTTCAACCACCCCGAAACTGGCGGTAACTTGATGGCATTTATCAAAATCATAATCGGAAAGGGATTTTCTTAATCTTTCTGCAACTGCCAGGGCCTCCTGCAGCGAGGTTTCAGGCAGCAGCAGGACAAATTCTTCTCCTCCCCAGCGGGCAAAAAGGTCTGAATTACGCTTATTCTGGTTGATTATCTGCGCTACGGTTTTTAAAACATAGTCTCCGGTTGCATGCCCATAATTGTCATTGACCTTTTTAAATAAATCCAGGTCAAATAGAATTATACTTAAAGGGCGTCCATATCTTCTGAATTTTTCTATCTCCATACAGGCTATTTCCAGGAACTTATAACGATTATAAATAAGAGTTAAAGGATCGATATTGGCCTGCAGCTCAAATTTTATCCGGCTTTTAATAAAGTACCAGGATACAGCTGCAAATATCAAATAGAGCAGAGTCAGCAGCCGTATATTGAGAGAATAAGCGGAACGCACAGCGGGCAGTTGCTTGTTGGCCGAATAGGAAATGAAATAGGCAGATGGGTCGCCTTTGAAGCTGTTTACTACTGCAAATGAAACCAGGTAATTGACTTGATTGACTTTTGTTTCCACCGCAAAGTCGTTCATATTTTGCATGCTCTCAATTAGCAGAGGATCTGTATTAATTTGAAAAATTATTTTCCTGATCAGTTCTGCTTCAGCTTCATCCCAGTATTTGCTGTTGGCTGAATAAGCCTGCCGGTCATAATAAAAATCGTCGCTTAACGATGAGGTTATATAATTGGTTTCTTCGGACTTATAAACCACGCTGTCTACAGCATCTTTCCTAACCACAAACTCATGATATTCGTCAGGGAAGGCAGTGTTTAACATTTTCTGTATGGTTTCCGGAGATACTCCCAACTCCATGGTTCCGATATGATGATTTTCATAAAAAAGCGGATAAACAAAACAGTAACCACAATAAATCTTTCCTACTTCAAAACCCGAATCGTATTTTTGTTCCAGATTGGCCTGTTTAACAATTTCCTGGATCTCATATAAATTGTCACCGAAAAGTTCCGGGCGGTGCATCCGCAGGAAACTAGTGCCATCTTCAAAATAAAAATGCATCTGTCTGAATCCATAATGGCCTATACTGCTGTAATCATTACGGAGAATATCGTATAATTCAGATCGAAGCTGCTTCTCTTGTTGTTTATCGACAGTATTTACAGCTGCTGACATGGGTTTTAGTACTTCAGGCACATTGATTTTTTCGTTGAAAATGTAAAGGGATAGCTGCTCATGCAGTAAATTGGAAGAATTGACTTCAGCCCGGAGAGAGTCGATGCTTACTTTTTTAATATCATAGGTTTTCTTATTGAGTTCTGTAGAAAGCTGATACACTATTACTGAATATATACATCCGGTAAGTAAAATTACTAAAAGCCATTTAATATACATACTGTGCTTCGGCATATTCTTCCACCCCCGGCCATTTACAATAGAGTAATTATATGCTACCAAACAATGGTCATTATTAGCAAGAATATTTACATATATTATCGTTATTTAGGGAAAAAAGGGTGGAATATTTCTCAATATTAACTTAGCATTAATTCGAACTGCCTTAATTACTTTTAATTTTATCATGAAGCATCTAAAATGTGATCTTAACAAATATATGGCGGGGTAATTGTTTTCAGCATTCCCGTAATATACACTATAAGCAGGGCAAGGGGGTTGAACATGGACGTTAACACATGAATTCTTTGCCTTTGAAAATGGGATGGTATTTAATAAAAACAAACAGATGGATGCTTCTTTAAAGAAGAAAGGGGTTGGAACCCAGGTGTTTAAACGCAGTAAGATTGAAAATGAAATGGGGAAACTGGCCAGGCAGTCAGGTATTCTGTTTGAAACAGGTAAATTAAAACTCCAGATAACTCAAATGGAAAATGATTTATATAATTTAAAAGCAGAACTGGGTGATATAGTATATAAAGCATTCCAGAATCAGGCCCTGCGGGGAGAGGATGAAGGCAGGGAAATAGAAGCTGTTTGCGGGAAGATTACTCAACTGGAAAATTCGGTAAACGAGCTGAAGCAAGAGGTGGAGAGAATAAACCGGGATTAAGACTGCGGTCGTTTCACTGCAAGAATGTAAATATATTCTCCTTTTAACCTTTCTGTATACAGTGACTGACTGGGTGGAATCTGATAATATTTATTACGAGCAAGGATGATGTTAACCTGCTTATTCAGCGAATTAATAAATACAACTCAACTTTCACAGATGGTAACCGCTTCAGCGTGGCCAGTATTATACTGTGGGCTCTTTACCAGGACAAAGCATAAAACTCGCTAGTGGATAAGTGCGATAGTTGAAATAAGGCGAATAATTTGGGCAAAGGCGTCCTAAGATACTACCGATACCGGTGGCATTTTAAGGCGCTTTTCTATTTGTCGAGCTGGTGGAAAGCTAAAGAGGTTTCTTTGCCAACCTGTAAATACTTTAGAAACCAATGAAAGATAAGATAGTAATAGCAATCGAAAATACAAATAATAGACTTGGTTTAAACAATTGTTTAATAAAGTTGACAGAAAGAAGTGCATGGTGACACCAGCATAATGATCAGTTGGATCGCAGAAACCGTCCCCGGCTCCATCTCCGAGATTAAGAAAGGGGGTAAGGAAATGCATGAGGCAGAACGAGGGTCAACTGGCATAAGCGGGCTGGATGAGGTCCTGCATGGGCTGCGACTGGGAGATAATGTGGTATGGCAGGTTGATTCCATAAACGATTATTGTGAATTTGCCCGGGTTTTTGTCCGACAGGCTTTACTGGAAGAACGACGGGTGGTTTATATGCGTTTTGGGCAGCATAGCTCGATATTTGGTGAGGATGATGAGGTAAGGGTTTGTCAACTGGATGCAGAAGAGGGTTTCGAGAGTTTCTCCAGTCAAGTGCACAGGATAGTCAGTGAAGAAGGTTACCAGGTTTATTATGTGTTTGACTGTCTATCTGATTTATTAACCTCCTGGGCTACCGACCTCATGACCGGGAATTTTTTTCGGGTTACCTGCCCGTATCTTTATGAACTTGATACTATTGCTTATTTTGCCATACTGAGAAACCGTATTTCCAATAACACTATTGCTCGTATAAGGGAAACCACCCAGCTTTTTCTGGACGTTCACCGGCAGGAAAACGAAATCTTTGTCCATCCCATAAAGGTGTTTGACCGCTATTCACCGACTATGTACCTGCCTCACCTGCGCCTTACAGGAGGGGGGTTTGTCCCGGTGACCAGCAGCGTACAGGCGGCTACCCTTTTTTCGCGTTTTAAGGGACCAGGCAATGTAGAAGGCAAGCTGGATTTTTGGGATAGGCTGGTTTTGAAGGCCCGGGAACTAATCACTAAAGACGAAGCGGAAATAATTGAAGAAAAAAGAGCCATGCTGATACAGCTCTGTAAAATGATGATTGGCCGGGACCCGGAGATTTTGGAATTGGCCCAGAGATATTTTACCCTGGAGGATTTGTTGGAAATACGTACCCGTATTATAGGGTCTGGCTTTGTGGGGGGGAAAACGGTAGGCATGCTGCTGGCCAGGAAAATACTGACTTCTCCGGCCAACAGCCCCTGGAATGAATGGCTGGAAGCCCATGATTCTTTTTATATCGGGTCTGATTTATATTATACTTATCTGGTTGAAAACGGATGCTGGAAACTTAGAATGGAACAGAAGAAAGAGAAATATTTTTTCAGCTATGCTCCTGAGCTTAGAGAAGGGATTTTGCAGGGTATTTTCCCCAATTTCATTAAAGAGCAGTTCTACCAGATGCTGGATTATTTTGGCCAGGCCCCCATAATCGTACGATCCAGCAGCCTCCTGGAGGATGGATTCGGAAATGCATTTGCAGGTAAATACGAGAGCGTATTCTGTGTTAATCAGGGTACTCTGGCTCAGCGTTATGAGGCATTTGAAAGGGCTTTGAAGACCGTATATGCCAGTACCATGAGCGAAGATGCGCTGGCTTATCGTATGCAAAGGGGGCTGGCGGCCCGGGATGAGCAGATGGCATTGCTGGTGCAGAGAGTTTCCGGTTCCCATCATTCCCAGTATTTCTTTCCTGATCTGGCCGGAGTGGCTATGTCCTATAACCCTTATGTATGGAGGGAAGACATGAATGCTGAGGCGGGGATGATGCGACTGGTGCTGGGACTGGGGACCCGGGCGGTGGACCGGGTGGATGACGACTACCCGCGAGTCTTTGCTATGGATCAACCAGGTCTTAGACCAGATGCTTCCATGGAGGGTTTGAGAGTGTTCTCCCAGCATCAGGTTGACATACTGGACAGGATGACTAACCAGTGGGGGAGTATACCATTAAATAAGATACCTGAACTCGAACCCGTTCTGCAAAATTGGAAACTGATGGCTATCCGGGATCATGAGACTACCCGCCGGATGCGGGAAATGGGATTATATTCAGAAGAATGGCTGTTAACTTTTGATGGGCTTATAAATCGTACTCCATTTATAGAGCGGATGAGATTGATGATGCAGCAGCTTCAAGAAGCTTATAAATATCCAGTTGACACTGAGTTTGCCTGCAACTTTCTGTCTGATACAGAGATGCGAATTAATCTCCTGCAGTGCCGCCCGCTTCAAACTTTAATACAACAGGAAGGAAGAGAGGCAGAATGTGGAAGGAGCAGCGGCGATATACTATTTGCTGCCCACGGCAAGTTTATGGGATATGGTGTAACCTGGCATCCGGAGATAATCGTTTTTGTTGATCCCCTGGAATACATTGCCATACCGCAGCAGGGCAAATACCAGGTGGCCCGGCTGATAGGCCATTTAAACCGCCTGTTTAAGGATGGCAAGTACGGCCATTTTGCTTTAATTGGCCCGGGCAGATGGGGGACCAGTATACCTTCGCTGGGAGTACCGGTATCATTCAGCGAAATCTGCAACTGCAGTGTGCTGGTGGAAGTAGCCGTTAAAGAGAAAGGCTATATGCCCGAACTGTCATTTGGCACTCACTTTTTTCAAGACTTGATAGAGACCGGGATATTCTACACAGCTTTGTTCCCCGGGGAGGATGGAGTACTCTATTATCCCGAATTATTAGATCAAGAGGATAATGTACTCGAAGAGTTAATTCCAGATTATGCCCGTTATAGCCAGATTATTAATGTAATAGACCAGTCGTCCAGCGGCAGGAGACTTCTGATAGATGTAGATATCAAATCCCGCCAGGTATCAGCATTCTTCAGCTGTCCATGAAGGACTATTTGTTGCAGGGGCCGTCTCCGTGATATTCAAATTCCATTATAAGGAAAGGGTTTTGCCTGGAACTGTCTCTTTTGCTGTTAACATCGAAGCAGACAAGAGAACCGTCCCCATGTCTAATACTTGTGCATAAAGATTCATTGGAGTAAAATTTATTAGATTAACACTTTTTCAGGAGGGAAGGAATGGATATGCACAAGAAGTTATTTATACCTGGACCGGTTGAGGTTAGAAGTGATGTGCTTGAAAAGATGGCTACTCCTATGATTGGGCACCGCAGCAAGGATGCATCCATGCTGCAGCATAATATAAGTGATAAGCTGAGAGAGTTGTTTTATACCCGGAATGACATATTACTTTCTACTACTTCCGGCAGCGGACTTATGGAGGGAGCGGTTCGTTCCTGCACTCTGAAGCGGGCGGCGGTTTTTTCGGTGGGAGCATTTGGCAGAAGATGGTTTGAGATGGCTCAAAGCAATAATGTACCCGCTGATATTTTCGAAGTTGAGTGGGGGCAGGCGACCCGGGCTGAACAAGTTGAGCAGGTGCTGGCTAGTGGAAAATACGATCTGCTTACTATTACGCATAATGAAACATCTACTGGAATTATGAACCCGGTGGAAGAGATTGCCGGGGCAGTGAGAAAATATCCGGAGGTAGTATTTTGCATGGATGCCGTAAGTTCAGCCGGGGGCAGCAAAATAGAAGTAGATAAATTGGGCATAGACATATGTATTACCTCCACCCAGAAGGCATTGGGATTACCTCCAGGACTGGCGATCTGCACTTTTTCCGACAAGGCACGCGAACGGGCGGAAAAAGTACCCTTCCGGGGTTATTATCTTGATTTAATGCAGCTGTACAAATACGTGCTGGAAAAAGATTACCAGTATCCATCCACTCCTTCATTGCCGCATATGTTCGCCCTTGATTACCAGCTCGACAATATACTGCAGGAGGGATTGGAGAACCGGTTTAACCGGCATATAGCAATGGCTGAGTATGTACGGAGCTGGACCCGCAGGAATTTTGCTGTTTATGCCGATGAAAGGTTTATGTCCAACACCCTGACTACTATTACTAATACCAGGAATATAGACGTAGGTGCTTTAAACAAGGAACTGGGTCTAAGAGGTTTCCAGATTTCCAATGGCTATGGCAAGATGAAAGAGAAGACTTTCCGTATTGCCCATATGGCTGACTGCCGTTTGGATGATATCAAGGAACTTATAGATAATATCGATGACATTCTGGGATTATAAGGTGATTGGGCGGATTGTGATTGGCAATCTAAATTCAACCGCCTGAGGGTGATGCCCCAGGCATTATTTGAACAGGGCAAGCCTTTTCGGGGCACATATATCAAGTTGCAGGAGGGTATATTATGGCAGTAATTAAACCATTTCGGGCAGTTAGGCCGGCACCAGAATTGGTAGATAGAGTGGCGGCTCTTCCTTATGATGTTATGAGCAGCGATGAAGCCCGGGAAATGGTTAAGGGTAATCCGTATTCTTTTTTACATGTTGACAAGGCTGAGATTGATCTGGATCCAACCATAGATCTTTATGATAGAAGGGTTTATGAAAAAGCCCGGGATAACCTTAATGAAATGATCGAGCAGGAGGTGTTCCTTAAGGAGAGCCGCGACTGCCTTTACATTTATCTGCAGAAGATGGGGGATCGCTGTCAGACGGGCGTGGTTGGCTGTACCTCAATAGATGATTATATGAATAACCTGATTAAAAAACACGAGTTAACCAGAGCCGACAAGGAGCAGGACCGCATTAAACATGTTGATTACTGCGATGCCAACACTGGACCTATATTTCTAACTTATCGGGCTCAGAGTGAGATTGACGCCCTTGTCGAAGCCTGGATGGCAAGCCGGGAACCGGCCTATGAATTCGTGTCAGATGATGATATCGGTCACACCATATGGGTTATTGATGACGGGAAGATAATAGATAGACTGGTCGACTTGTTCGCTCAGGTGGAATGCCTTTATATAGCTGACGGGCACCACCGATCGGCTTCGGCGGTTAGAGTGGGGCAGATGAGGAGAGCGGATAATCCTAATTACCGCGGCGATGAAGAATTCAACTATTTTTTATCGGTGATATTTCCAGATAATCAGCTGCATATCATGGACTACAACCGGGTGGTAAAAGACTTGAATGGCCTGGAAACAGAAGAATTTATGCAAAAGCTAAGCCTGCAGTTTGATATAGAGCCCTATACCGGAACAGGACCTTATAAACCGGAGACCCGGAAGACTTTCGGTATGTTCCTGGATGGGCAATGGTATATTCTCAGAGCTATAGCAGGGACTTATGATGAAGGAGATCCGGTAAAAAATTTGGATGTATCAATACTGCAGTATAATTTGCTGGGGCCGATCCTGGGCATCCGGGATCCTCGAACAGATAGAAGAATAGATTTTGTGGGAGGCATTCGGGGATTAAAAGAACTTGAAAGAAGAGTGGAAGCGGGGATGAAAATCGCTTTTTCCATGTACCCGACTACCGTCCAGGACCTGATGGATATAGCCGATGCGGATAAGATTATGCCTCCCAAATCTACCTGGTTTGAACCCAAATTGAGAAGCGGCATATTTGTTCACCAGCTGAAATAGATATTGGGAAGATTATGGGTTAGAATACTCAATAGGGGTCAGACTTAACCTGCCATTAAAATAAGATTAAAGTTAAGCATCTACCCCCATATTTATAGAAGGGGAGGCGGTAGAGTGTTCAAATTTGATAAGAGCAAGCTGGAGCAGCAGGCCAGCAAAATTGTTCAAAAGTCCGGCGATATGGTCGAAGGCGGTAAAATCAAGCTGAATATCACAAACCTGGAAAAGGAGATCAATTCACTTAAACTGGGTTTGGGGAATACTTTGTACAATGCCTTTAAAGCAGGCAACAACGCTGAGGCAGAATTGACTGCTATTTGCAGTGCAATCGACGAAAAATACCTGGAAATAGATAAATTGCAAAAGCAGTTGGAGGAATTGAAGACCAAGGAGTAAAGATAGTTGTCGGCAGCAGATCAGCCATAATGAGGGAAGCATTTCAAGCAGCTGAATGCTGCTTGAAATGTTTTGAGGAAGAAAAACGGCCAAGTTCTTTATAGAACCAATGTAAATGCTAAATTTGTTTCCCACCCTGTTTTTAACAATATCACATAATTGGGGCAGCATTTATCCCATATTTATAGCCTAAAGTAATAACATACAAAGCAAATAGATGATGCTGTTGCATTTAGGGAGGTGGGAAAACAAAGAACACCATTTTTGTTCGGTAGGGATTTGATCCCTGAAGCTGCAGGCGAAGTCCTGACTCGGATAAAGCTTCTTTCCCCGCATTCGTTGGTCGGGATTAAAAACTGCAGTACATTTATCGAACAATACCAATTTGATAATATATAATTCAGATACCCTTCCTCTTAAACAAAGTTAAGCTAGAGCATTAAACAAATCCAGGAGGCAGATAATGTCTTACAAGATTTACCTGGTAGAAGACGAAGAAAACCTGAACGAACTCTTATCCTCTTATCTCTCCAAAGAGGGCTGGAATGTCCAGCCCTTTTTGTGTGGAGAGAAAGCTATGCGGGCTATACCTGAGCGACCTGATTTATGGATACTGGATATTATGCTGCCGGATATTGACGGTTACAGACTGCTTCAGTACATAAAGGCCGACGATCCTTCCATCCCGGTTATCTATATATCCGCCCGTGATGCTGAACTGGATCGGGTTCTGGGTTTGGAAATGGGGAGTGACGATTACCTTCCCAAGCCTTTTTTACCGAGAGAACTGGTAATTCGGACTCGCAAACTACTGGAGCGGGTTTATGGTGAACAATATGTTGATATCAGCATGATTAAAGTTCATCCTTATTTAATTGATGAAAGAAGACGCAAATTAACCCAGGACGATCAGGAAATTGATTTGACCTCTAAAGAATTTGATTTAATGGTAATGCTGGCCAGAAACCAGGGGCAGGCTTTTTCCCGCGAGCAGGTTTTGGATCATGTCTGGGGCCAGGATTATGTTGGCTCTGACCGGGTGGTTGATGATTTGGTGAGAAGACTGCGCAAGAAACTGCCGGAATTCAGAGTTGAGACTATATACGGTTATGGTTACCGGCTGGTGAAATCATGAAAAATAGTCCTCTGGCCTTGCAGATATGGATGATTTTTGTGATTATTACTATTGGCATATCAACCCTGTTTATGCTCTTGGTTCCCTGGGCATTAAGAGATTTTTTCACCCAACAAACCTATGCCACCATAAGGGAAGCCCAGTCCATATACCTTTCAAATGGCAAGATGCTTTCCGATATACATGATATAGCCGAATGGGATCAGATCAATCAGCAGTACCAGGCGGTTAAACATATTGTCTTTTTAGAAGATGGGGAGGTTATAGCAGGTTCAACCTCCCTGCTTATATTTACCAACTTCGATTTTATTCTGCAGGAATCACGTACGCAGCAGATAGCCGCCCAGCAGTATTCCCGGGACATCAATGGAGAGAAAATGTATTATATTATTCGCAAGGGAGAGCTGGCCGGTGTTCCGGTGTACTTATTTTCGTACACCTGGGAATCTTATCAGAATGACCTGGTGGAGAATCTTTTTGGCCAATTATTATGGCTGATTGCGATTATACTCCTGTTAAGCTGGATACCCTCATTTTTAATGGCCCGATATATAACCAAACCAGTTATTAAAATGGAAAATCATGTTCGCAGTATAGCCAACCGGGACTGGTATGAATCCATCGATATGGATCGTGACGATGAAATAGGGCAACTGGGGCAGTCCATCGAACGTATGAGACAGCAGTTGGTAGAGCAGGAAGATATGCAGCGTACCTTTTTACAGCATATATCACATGAATTAAAGACACCAGTTATGGTTATCCGCAGTTATGCTCAGGCTATTGCCGATGGGATCTTTCCTAAAGGTGGTCTGGAAGGATCAATAGAAGTTATCGAAAAAGAAGCCGCACGTATGGAGAAAAGAGTCAAAGACCTCTTGTATCTTACCAAGTTGGATTATTTATTCAGCAAAAGATCATCTGATGACCTCATTAACATGGGGGAACTGATTGAAAACATAGTGGAACTTTTACGATGGCAGCGTCTGGAGCTAAGCTGGCAGCTGGAAATGGGAGATATTGTATTTAAAGGTGGCCAGGAACAGTGGCAGGTAGCTATTGAAAATATTTTGGATAACCAGATTCGTTATGCCGAGTCTTTAATCAGCATAACAGTCAGTGAGCATTATATAAACAAGATGCCTTATATGTTTATCCGTATATTTAACGACGGACCTTCGCTGGAAGAAGGTCTTGTTGATAAACTGTTTGACGAGTATCAGCAGGGATATAAAGGCGAGTTTGGCTTGGGTCTGGCGATTGTCCGGGAAATAGCTGTATACCATGGGGGTAAAATTTGGGCCAGCAATGAGGAAGATGGGGTAGCTTTTTATCTGGATATACCCATCCGGGAATAAAGTTAACTGGTTCCCCTCATGTCTTACAGGCTCGCTTCCAACCAGCGCTTGATGTCTGCGGCTATCTCCGGGTTGGCAGAGGCCAAGTCGGTGCTTATTCTTTTTTGGATAGCGTCGTATTGGTAGGGAAGGCCAGGCAGCAAGCGCTGAAGGTTTTCTATCATAGAGCAGTCCATAGCATCCGAGTACACGGCAGCTTCTATTATCCTGCCTGCATCGACATTTAACCGCATATCGATTTCACCCCAGATGAAGCGGTTGGATAGTGAAATATCAAATTCCGGGGTTTCCCCATATCTCCATTCCCAGGCGGAATACTGTTCATATAGCCGATTAACTTCTTCTTCATCGTAAAACTGTATCGGAGTCAAGTCACCCCCATAAAAATAGGCAAAGCTCTCCTTTAAGCTGCTCATCATAGCAGCGATAGTAATATTATTTTGCAGACTGGCCAGGTTTACCACCCTGGACTGAACTGAATCACACTCAATACATTTGGCCTGCATTTTTTCCTTGGATACCTGCAGGTACTGGGAAAGCTTGGAAAAATCAGTATTTACCAGCAAAGTACCGTGGTGATACACTGCATTGGCCAGGAAACAAAAGGCGTTACCAGAAAATTTCTTCCCCTCTACAGTTATATCATTTCGCCCGGTAAATTCAGCTTGAATACCGTGTTTCTGTACGGCCCTTAAGATTACCTGCAGCTGCTTTTCCAGGTCATATAAATTTCTGTCCATAATAAAGGTAAAATTCAAATTGCCTAGGTCATGATAAACGGCGCCCCCACCTGATAAACGCCGGGCCAGTTTACCGCCATCCTTTTCCAAAAGCTGGCAGCGGCATTCTTTCCAGGCATTCTGGTTTTTGCCAATGACAACGGTATGTTCATTTTGCCACAGGTATAGTTTTATCTCTTCAGGCTGCACGGTGTTTAACAGGTATTCTTCCAATGCCAGGTTGTACCAGGGATCAAAACTGTTCGAATAAGCTAGTCTTGTTTTCAACAAATTACCTCCAGTATTAAATGGCTCCATAAATATCATGGAAAATCATGGTACATGTGGATAATTTCCTGCTGTACTCAATTAGTTTCCCCTAAATAACCGAAAAGAGTATTGATGATATCCCGGAGCGATTATATTATTTTTATGGGGAGATCCGACTATAATTTCCAGCCAATCCTGGTTCCAAAGTGATAGTTTATCATGGGGTGGAAAAAAATATTGTTTTAATCTAATATATAATTATATCTACAAACTATACAATAATACGACATAATTCACAATATATTTTTTAAACCATATATAATGGGAAGGAGAGTGACAGCCGGGGAAAAAATAGTCAAAGATATAATTCCTTAAGGTGGTAATTGATTGCATAGTCCTTATCGTGTTATTGAATATCAGGTTTTTAACAGATTATCGAGGTGATACAATGACTGTTAAAAAAGAGGTAGGCAACCTTGATGTAAATGCAGCGTGGGAAGAATATGTTAATACCGGCAGGATGGATAATGCTGTAATTAGACCGGTTATAGCCGAATCCTGGCGGAGATGTTGTGAGGCTGATGTTGATCCGTATGATGGCCGCAGTCATATAATTGCAAATCCCAAGGAATTGAATCAAATACTTAATGGACGGCAATGTCTGATCGATATAGCTCGCCCGTTTATGGCTAATTTATACAGGTTTGTGGCTGGTTCTGGTTTTATCGTAATGTTAACCGATGAATACGGTTATATTTTGGAAGCTATGGGTGATGACGATACCCTGGTTAACGCAGAGCAAATCAGCTTTTGTAAAGGAGCCAACTGGGGCGAAGAAGCGGTAGGCACTAATGCTATTGGAACCGCTATGGTAATAAAAAAGCCTTTACAGGTGTCTGGTGCGGAGCATTATTGCCAAAAACATCATTCCTGGACCTGCTCTGCTGCCCCTATCTTTAACCAGCATAATGAATTAATTGGGGTTCTGGATATGTCTGGCCCTTCAAGCGAGGTTCATCTGCATACCCTGGGTATGGTAGTAGCAGCGGTGGAAGCCATTATGGACCAAATGAGTATTCAAAGTAAAAACCGGGAATTAACTGTGAGCAACGCACGACTGCAGAGCATCAGTAATAGTATGTCCGATGGTGTAATACTGGTGGATGAATCTGCAGTCATTATTGGTATTAACCCGGTAACGGAAGAAATTTTGGGTCAATCATCCCAAGACATGTCCGGCAAAGCTCTGGCAGATATTTTTGCATATTGTGTAAATACTATGATCATGCTTGAAACCGGGAAAGTGTACAAAGATATAGAAATCCTGGTAGATACAAGTAGAGGACGCATTTATTGTTTGGTTTCCGGTGAACCGATTAAGGATGATACTGGTAAGATTACCGGAGGAGTTATATTTATTAAACCTACTAAAAGCATAAAAAAATTGGTTAATCGCTTCAGCGGTTCTCATGCCACATTCTATTTTAAAGATATCCTGGGTGTTAATCGAGAATTCTTAAATGCAGTTCAAATGGCTTATCGAGCAGCAGATACTATGAGCAGTGTGATGCTGCTGGGTGAGAGCGGCACCGGCAAAGAAATACTGGCCCAGGCCATGCACAATAAAAGCTCCCGGCGGAAAGGACCGTTTGTGGCAGTAAATTGCGGGGCTATACCCTGGGAGCTAATTTCCAGCGAGCTTTTCGGCTATGTGGAAGGTGCTTTCACCGGAGCAAAAAAGGGAGGCAGACCTGGAAAATTTGAACTGGCCTCGGGGGGAACCCTGTTCCTGGATGAAATAGGGGAGATGCCGCTTGGACAGCAGGTATCCCTCCTGCGTGTACTGCAGGAAAAGAAAATTACCCGCTTGGGAGGGGACAAACCGATTCCCACAGATGTACGGATAATCTGTGCTACCAATAAGAATCTGCAGTCTGAAGTTAAAAAAGGCAACTTCCGGCAGGATCTTTATTATCGATTGAATGTTGTATCCATTATTATACCTCCCCTGCGGGAACGGCCGGAAGATATACCAATATTGTTTGATCATATGGTTAAAGAGATAAGCAGCAAACTTGACTTTACTATCAAGCAGGTAGAACCTGATATTATCAAATACATGTGCCAGCATGATTGGCCTGGTAATGTACGTGAATTGCAAAATGTGGTGGAAAGGATGATTAATATAACCACCACCCAGGAACTCCGGATTGAACACCTTCCGTGCGAAATTATTTCTCCATCAGCAGCCATATCGGGCGATGATAATAGTAACAAGTCTCTTACTATGGCAGAAAAAAGGCAAAAGATCAATGAACATGAACGGGAATTAATTGCTTCATTACTCAGCGAGTTCAGGGGGAATATAAGCAGAGTAGCCCGGGAAATGGGAGTTTCGCGTAATACTGTTTATCGTAAAATGCGGCAATGCAACATTGATATTTAATATAATGGCAGTACTATGGATAAAATTGAGCAACGCAGCATAAAAATGGTAAACCCGAGAAAAGGTTACAACACCTTTTTTCGGGTTTTGTCTTTGCTATATAAATTTATGAGTAATTCCACTGCCCCATAAACCATTTTTCTGGGGCACAGCTTGCTGTACATATGAATCCAATTCCTTCTTATATTCTGCATAAAAAACAGCTTCTATTGTAGATAATATAAAAACCAGAATCATGTTTCCATTCTGAGGAAGATGACAATCGGCCTGTGCCCATAAGGAAGAACAGCCCCTCTGCGACCTTGCACAGCCGTGAACACTTTTTAGCAGTATATAACACTATGGAGCAGTATGGAACAATCGGAGCAAAAAGGTGGAGCAGGCAAAATAGAGTTTGGATAAGAGGTAATAACCGGCAATAACGGGTTGGGACAATTACATATTATTGATTTCTTATAGGTGGCATAATAATTGCGAAATAAATGGAAAAGTTACCGAAATAAAAAGGGGGCTATCGGATGCTGAAGCGTTACATCGTAGAAATAGGGACCGGCATCGATTTCCATGGGGGAGATGTAAACAATGCAGCTAAAAAGGCGATAAAAGATGCCGTATCTCACAGCTGCCTGGCCGGATTGATGGACATTATTGGGATGAGTGATCCCAATGAAATGCATGTGGATATAAAACTGGCATGTCCTCACCCGGAAAAAATAAATGGAGATGAAGTGAGACAGGCGGTTCCCTTTGGCAGTACTGAACTCAAAGTGTTGCCGGGAGGATTGGAGGTACAAGGTTTAGATTTGCCGGAACTGGGAGAGGGAAATATGATTGTGGTGGCGGTGGCGGCACTAACCGTTTTCGTTAAAGTTGATGAGTAATATGGATTGATTGGATGGGAGGGATAAGCTCCAATTTCAAATGTTTTATGCAGAGAGGAGGCGGAATAAGGCAAACTGACGACACTGGGAAGAAATGAAGAAGTCTGTTAACACGAAGGCTGCGGAATTTAAGCTTTGAAAGAACTCGTTGATAAGAAAGATGAAAGTATTAAGATAATCGTTGCTCCCAAATAGAAAAAGGAGGGAATAATTAATGGCCGATAAAACAGAATTATTAGAAATGTATAAAACCATGGTAAGGATACGGACATTTGAAAAGGAAGCGATTGATTTGTTTGCCGCCGGCAAGTTTCCGGGATTTGTTCATAGTTATCTGGGCGAAGAGGCGATTGCTACCGGTGTATGTGCCAACCTGAAAGAAAGCGA
Organism: uncultured Syntrophomonas sp.; assembly: GCA_964492475.1. Taxonomy (GTDB): domain Bacteria; phylum Bacillota; class Syntrophomonadia; order Syntrophomonadales; family Syntrophomonadaceae; genus JAAYJK01. The sequence goes on from CAZBKS010000004.1 coordinate 16,891, forward strand.
TTATATTTGCAGTACCCACAGAGGGCATGGGCATTTGATTGCCAAGGGAGGAAAGCTTGACCTGATGATGGCCGAACTGTTTGGAAAGGGCAGCGGCTACTGCAAGGGAAAAGGCGGCTCGATGCATATAGCTGACGTGGATCTCGGAATATTAGGAGCCAATGGTATTGTGGGAGCAGGTATGCCCATAGCAACCGGCGCAGCTTTTGCCTGCAAGTATAATAAAACCGATAACGTTGCGGTAGCATTCTTTGGAGATGGGGCTTCGGACCGGGCCACCTTCCATGAATCACTGAACATGGCGTCCATATGGAAGTTGCCCGTAGTCTTTGTTTGTGAGAACAACGGCTGGGCGATATCCAATGCCCAGGCAACTCATCAAAATATAACTGACATTTCCGACCGGGCAACAGCTTATGGTATACCCGGGGTTTCCATAGATGGGAATGATGTAATAGCAATTACCGAAGCTGCGGAAGAGGCTATTAAGCGCGCCAGAAAGGGTGACGGGCCAACTTTAATTGAGTGCAAAACCTGGAGACACCGGGGACACTTTGAAGGTGACCCGGGTGCATATAAAGACCCCAAAGACCAGGAAGAATGGCTATCGGACAAGAAAGATGCCATAGTCCGGCTGGAAAAGAAACTAATTGAACTCACCTATGCTGGTAAAGATGAGCTGGAAAAAATTAAAGCTGATATCAAGGCAGAAGTTGATGCTGCAGTGAAGTTTGCAGAACAGAGTGCCGACCCGGATCCGGCTGAAGTGCTAACCGATGTATATACGGCTTAATTAAGAATAAATAAGGGGTGATATAGTATGACACAGATGAGCTACATGGAAGCAATAAGAGATGGTATGCGGGTAGAAATGAAAAGAGATTCCAGAGTTTATATAGCGGGTGAAGACGTTGCTCAATTCGGGGGATGTTTCGGAGTAACTGCCGGATTATACGATGAATTCGGACCAGACCGGGTTATGAATACTCCCATCAGTGAGGCGGTAATTGTAGGACACGCAGTTGGTTCGGCGGCTGTTGGGCTGCGGCCCATTGCAGAGATTATGTTTGTGGATTTTATGGGTTGCTGTATGGATGAACTTAGCAATCAGGCTGCCAAGATGAAATATATGTTTGGGGGTAAAGCTAAAGTCCCCATGGTCGTGCGTACACCATGTGGAGCCGGGCTGGGTGCGGCAGCACAGCATTCTCAATGCCTGGAGTCCTGGTTTACTCATATCCCGGGGGTTAAGACGGTTATGCCCGGGACGGCTGCAGATGCCAAGGGTTTAATGATAGCAGCCATTAGAGATGATAATCCGGTAGTATATATTGAGCACAAGCAGCTGCTTGGCTTGCCTGGAGAAGTACCGGAAGGTGAATATATAGTGCCTCTGGGCAAAGCAGATATTAAACGCCCTGGTTCAGATGTTACTATAGTGGCCTGGTCATGGATGCTGCAAAAAACTTTAGCCGCAGCAGAACAATTAGCAGGAGAAGGTATCAATGTAGAAGTACTGGATCCCCGTACGCTGATACCGCTGGATAAGGATGCTATTCTCAAGTCAGTAGCGAAAACAGGCAAGCTGGTTATTGTGCATGAAGAAGTGAAAACCAGTGGGTTCGGTGGAGAAATTTCAGCCATCGTGGCTGAGGAAGGTTTTGATTATCTGGATGCTCCGATTAAAAGAGTAGCGGCTCCCGATACTGGAGCAGGCATATATCCCGAGTGAGGCAAAAATCATAGCAGCAGTCAAAGCACTATTTTAGTACTAGATTCCCTGGTGGGATAACCCACCGGGGAAATCCTCTTGAAAGGAGGATTGGTGATGGTTTCAGTTGGGATAATAGCAAATCCTGCGTCAGGTAAAGACATACGCCGTTTAGTCGCACACAGTATCACTTTTAATAATCAGGAAAAAGTCAATATCGTACAGCGTGCTATCCTGGGACTGGATAGCGTTGGAGTAGAAGAACTTATCTATATGCCTGATTATTATGGTATTGTTCCCCGGGCTATGGATAGTCTGCCCGGTAACTATAAGCTGAATATAAAAGTGCTTCAAGCTGATATGATGATGAATGGGATACAGGA
>CAZBKS010000005.1:0-18151 GCA_964492475.1 uncultured Syntrophomonas sp.
AACTCCTGGCCCAAAGAGATGGCTGGATAATAGCGAACCATTTCCTGGAAATCCGACATAATCCCAAGCGGCTTCTGGTCTATTTATTATATATTTTTTGGATAGGTACCCTGCTCTTTAATTCGGTGCTCAGATACCGGCATGTCAGTGAAATCCAATTGCAGTCAGGTCCGCAAATACTTGGAGCGGTATTTGTAGGGTTGGGTACTGCGTTTATTTTATATTTGTTGTATCGCGGCACCAAAGAGTCTTCCACCTTTTTTACTATGGGAGATGTACATCTCTTGTTTCCGGCTCCCGTATCCCCTAAGAAAGTTTTACTCTATAGCATGGTTAAGCAGAGTTTAATAAATTTTATCCTTTATGGCATTGTGATTTTGGCTTTTATGCCTATGATAATAGACATTGTAAGTATAAACCTGGAATATCTCCCTTTTATGTACCTGGGCTATGTTGGCCTGGTTCTGGTTATCGGACCTTTGAACTTTTTAGTTTTTGCTATTGGGAGTAAATATGGTATCCAACGGCGATTGCAGCAAGGCCTGTTAGCCTTGATTGCTATCTTTATCTTATATCTGCTAGGCTATATTATATCCGCCGGTAACCTGCTGCACGGACTGCTGCAGGGTTTGAATGCTTCCTTTATCAATTACCTGCCTGTGATTGGCTGGAGTAAAGTGGTATTTATGACCGCTGTTGCCGGGTACAGTACTTACAGTTCAGTTGCACTTGTTCTTCAGCTTTTGTTTCTGGTTTGCTGTATATTGATTTCATACTATATTGCAGATGACTACTATGAAGATACCTTGAAAGCTACCGAACAGCGGAGCCTCCGCAAAAAACGTAAAGAGGGGGTAGAAAAATCCCAGCGTTCAGCCCTTTTTTTTAAAAGAAAAAATCTAACTGTTAAAAAGGTTGGAACCGGTCCCTGGGCACTTTTCTGGCGCAGTAAGCTGGAGCACAGTCGAAGCGACTTCAATCCCTACCTTGGACTTTTGACCATATTATTTTTGCTGGCGGGAATAGCTGCTGGTATCTTTGCTGGCAAACAGTCCGATGATCTAACTCCCATCTATATGACCAACGGGATAATTGCCTATATTATTTTCATTTTCTCCGCCTCCACGGCCGGACAGCATGAATTAACCAAACCATATATCTTTCTGATTCCCGGTTCCAATCTGCTTAAGATCATAAGCAGCAATTTGCTGGATATACTTAGGATGAGCGTAAACAGTCTGGCACTGAATATCCCCCTCGGGATACTGCTTAAGGTTCCGATTCATATAATAGTGATCATGGTCATATTTATCGTGAGTTTCTATACTTTAAATTTGAGTTCCAACTTTTTAATCCGTATTATTTTCCCTAATGCCCTGGACCAAAAGGCCTTGTATCCATTATTCCTCATGCTGCAAATATTACTGCTCTTATTGCCCGGAATAATAGTTGGGGGAGCTATGGCGCTGATCTACCAGAACCCGCTGCTGGCTTTTGTGGGCATCGCGCTGGTCAATGTCATTATTATAGGGGTTCTGCTCTTGCTATCCAATGCGGTTTTTGCCAGGCTGGAATGGAGATGAAACAGCAGCTTTTATCGGGATGAATCAATTTCTTCCACACCTTGGTCAGTCGATTCAGTTTTCTGCTTATCGCAGCCAAGAAATCCACTGCACATTATTGTGAGGGCAATACGCACAAAAAATATCATGGTTTTGTTTTTCACAAATTATTTATCTCCTAAAAAATACTTGCCATTTTAACTAAGAGCAATATCTCAGATTATTTCTGTCTGCCTTCCCAACTTTATATAATGGCCTTCATCCCAATTTTCATAAAGTTTTTGAGCCAGGGTAAACATTTCTTCGACTTTGAACATAGGGTAATTGTTCTAGATGGTCACTCATTATGATTGCCCACCCAGGCTCTATCGCTATAGCTTAACCTTCCCGCCCCATCAATAGTCTTTTACGCAAAACCCAAACTACATATATACTTGGAATTATGAAAGTTTTTTGTGTTCTATTGTGTCTAATGGTTGTAGGAGGGTAAAGGAAATGATTTCTATCCCGGTACCAAACGAAAATAGTGCTTTAAATATAAGCAGCCTTATTTCAGAATATGGTGACTCTTTACTTAGACTGTGCTTTCTATATTTAAAAGACATACATTTAGCAGAAGATGCTGTGCAGGATACATTTCTAAAAGTTTATAAAAGCTATCCCCAATTTAAAGGTAATTCAGAGGTGAAAACGTGGATTATGAGGATTGCTATAAATGTTTGCAAGAACTATCTGCGCAGCACATGGTGGAAACATGTGGATGTGGCTGAATCATTAAATGATATTCCCGCAGATACCGGCATGGAAGTCATAATTGATAATACACTCGTATTAGAGATTATGAAGCTGTCTCCTAAATACAAAGAAGTAATTTTGTTGTTTTACTATCAAGAGATGACTATTAAGGAAATATCCCTTGCATTAAATATTCCGGAATCGACTGTTTCTATCAGGTTAAAGCGGGCCAGAGAACGGTTGAAATTGAATTTGGAAGGGTGGTATTATGATGAATAAAAGAGATAGTATTAAAAATATTATTGATTCGAGGCTTTCTAATTTGAAGCTTAATGATGAATTTGAAAGCAAAGTATTAAGTAAGGCCAATAGACCCAAAATGATAAAAAGACCTGTGGCCATAGCTGCCGCAGTTTGCTTGTTCATAATGCTTACGATTCCCGTTATGGCTGCAGCCATTCCTAGTTTCACCGCTCTTGTGTCTTTGCTTAGTTCAGAAGTGGCACTAATGCTTCAGCCGATAGAAAGTGTTTCAGAAGACAATGGCATTAGAATGGAAGTTGTCGCCGCTATGAACGATGACGAAACTGCAGTTGCATACCTGACCATGCAGGATCTAACCGGCGACAGAGTTGACCAAACCATAAGCCTCGATAATTTCAGCATTACCGGGACAAGTATATTTACCAATGAAGTGATCGCCTATGATGAAAAAACAAAAACTGCAACTATACGCTTGCTTGCCAATGGAGGCCGCAAGTTGAACGGTAAAAAAGTTGCCCTTCGGGTAAACTCATTTTTAAGCGGCCAATATAAATACAATGAAGTCGAAACAGGCGTTGATTTGACCGGTATTCATAAGAATGTTGAAACAATACCGCTCGATATGAATAATATTCCAGGCGGCGGCGGTATGCTATTTGAAACTCTGCAATCAAAAGGTGCTATTCAAATTCTAAAAACCGATGAAATGGGTATAACTCTACCCGGAATAGATTTTGTGCACATATCCAATATTGGTTTCGTTGATGGTCTGCTACATGTTCAACTTAAATGGAGCGAAACGAATATCAATGATCATGGCTATGTATATTTAACTGATGCTTCAGGCAACACTATTTATCCAAGCAGTGTTTCCTTTGGTACGGATAAATCCGGCAATACAGAATTCGGAAACGGATATGAAGAAGACATTTTTGACATAAATTCAGGACAGCTTGAGGAGTTCAAACTTAAAGGTTATTTTGTGACATATAGCGACTATATCGAAGGAAACTGGAAGACTACATTTAGGATTGAGGCGGTTACAAAATCTAAGCAGGCTGATTGCAATATTGATTTAGGGAATTTGAAAATAAACAGTGTTTCTATTTCACCACTGGGGGTTAGCGTACTGGGAGAAAGCAAGGGAAATAAGCCGGATGATATAGATATATGTGTTATCATGGCCGATGGCAGTGTTCAAAAATTCAACAGTACAACAACCTACACTGATAGAGGGAACTTTATCGGAAAATATATGCCCAATTCACCGTTAGTGATAGAAAATGTTAAAGAGCTAATTATTAATGGGATTATAGTTGAATTTAATTAGCATTTCTTTCCAAAAAGCGCTTGACAAGGATGGATCACATATAATTCCTAAATATGACCGAGAAATCAGTTTTGAATATGCAAAGCTGCTGGGAGAACCAGAGCAGTGATAAAAGTAGATCCCATCGCTGAATACCAGATCGATGATAGTAACGGAAACGTCGTTAATGAAATCACCACCGCTCAGAGGTTTCTGAATCCCAGAAAGCTATGGTGATAAACGAATGCTTACCGGATATGCGGCTGGCCCTGGCGTATGGATGTGAAAACCTGAATTGACTAAACAAACTTCAGCATGCTACTATGTGTATAAGGAGGTGTATGACCATGCGCACCAATATTGTGATAGACGATGCCCTGATGCATAAGGCAATGGAGGTTTCCGGCCTTAAAACTAAAAAAGAAGTTGTGGAACAAGCAATGATTGAGTTCGTGGAGAGCCGCACCCGTAAGAATCTGAGAGAATTGCGCGGCAAAATAAAGTTTGCCGACGATTATGATTACCAGGCCAGGCGTGAGGGACGGCCATGATTCTGGTTGATACTTCGGTGCTCATTAACTTCCTCAAAGGTCGAACCGATGCCAGGACACTGCTTTTTGATGAAATTCTGACTCGCGATATACCCTTTGGCTTTTCACCCTATACTATCCAGGAGGTTTTGCAGGGAGCACGAAATAAAAAGGAATATCAACAGCTGCACGACTATCTTTTTACGCAAATTATTTATTTTTTGCCGGAAGAAAAAGCTACCTATGAAAAGGCAGCACGGTTATATTTTGACCTGCGACGTAAGGGTATAACGCCACGCAGCACCATTGATGTGCTGATTGCACTTACCGCAATGGAAAACAAACTCATGCTGCTGCACAACGATCGTGATTTTGATTTGATGGCCGAGCGGGTGGACACTTTGAATATTCTTAAAATGATATAATTGAAATTTATGCAAAACATCCTCTGCGAAAACAGTAATAAATTTGAGTAAATACCGATTTTTGCTAGTATAGACTGGAATGAAGCAGTTTGACTGCTTCACTGCTTTTTTCAATCCTATTTTGTGCGCAAAACTTCCGATTGACTCCTTCAAGAACCGTCTCCTTGTCTACTTTCCTACCTTCCCAACTTTATATAATATACCAATGCACTGAGCAGGATAATTACCAGATATGCGACTATGAAAGTTATCACCATGAAGCCCCAGAATCCACCTATACTCTCAGCCCCCATGGAGGCATTCCCCACGGCAATTATAGCCGCCAACAGGGCGTTGACTACTATGATTACCGTTATAGCTGCGCTCCCGGTCAGGAATTTGGCAGTGATAATCTCTGTTCTGCTTACTGGTGTGCTGACCAGATAGTTCAGACTTCCTGGCCTTTCCTGAACCAGAATAATAACCCCCAGTAAGATGACAATATACATTCCCATCTGTTCAAAGGTGTTATGATATGAAGCGTAAAATAATCCATTTATGTTTCCCAGTGCATGAGCTAGAGTGTATCTTCCTGCATCTGCCCCAAGCAGATCCTTAATGCCGTATCCAAGCGGTTTAATAAGAGGATCATAACTCATTATCAGGAACGCGGCTAAGAAATACATCCGATTCTGCTGCCATTCTTTCCACAACAGGCCCTTATTTACCGGCAGAATAACATTTTTAAATGGCGTAGTCATAACTGTAACCCTCCTTTTTCATATAAGTGATAAAAACATCTTCCAGGCTGAGGTTTACAGGTTCAATAATAGTGGGGTTAAGATCAGCAAGGGTCTCTTTGAATGCTAGTTGGTCACCACTGGCAGTAAAGGAATAGATTTTGCCCTGTTTGCTGACTTCGATTAAGCCGGTCAGGGAACTAATTACTTTTTCTGCTGGATTGTCTGCGGCAAAAACCACCTGCGATTTGTGTATAGAGTTTTTCAACTCATCAATAGAACAAGTTAAAAGTATTTGGCCTTGGTTTATTACTACAATATGATCTGCCGTCTGTTCCAGATCATTTAGGTTATGTGAAGAATAGAGAACGGTTGTTCCTCCCCCGGCGGCTTCATCTATCATGGCATAGGATTTTGAAAGTTCACATATATCTATTGCCGGTAATTCCATTCCTAAATATCCCTCCACTCTCTTTCCCACTCCTCCATAGTCTCTATAAACAGGGTTTTTAATTCATCTGGTCCGATCCCCAGATGAAATGCATCAACTCTGAGTCTATCCAATGAAGGTTTGAGCAGCTTCTTAAGTGCTTCGTTTCCCGGCGGGACTTTACGCTCGGCGATAAAGGTACCGCGAGAGCGCATAGTTACTATAACCCCTTCCTGCTCCAGCTTTTGATATGCTTTGGCTATGGTGTTGGGATTTATGGTAAGTTCTGAAGCCATTTCTCTTACAGTAGGGATTTTGTCACCGGGGTTATAAAGCCCTCGGGCCACTGTGTTTTTTATAGCATCGACTATCTGCTGATATACCGGGGTGCTGGAGACCCGGAAGCCTGAAAATACGTATGCTTCCGGGTATCCTTTTTGTTTTTTATGCGAAACAGCCGAGGGCGTCTTTGATTCGCTGGGAGGCTTCGGCAATCCTGGATTTATCCACAGTCAGCGCAATGCGGATATAACCTTTGTCATATTGACCGTAGCTGTTGCCGGGAGTGAAAATCTGAAAGCTGTGGAGATAAACTTAAAGTCTAATAAAAGACGACAATATAGGTATTTGTATTTGGATTGGCACGTTACGTATTGAAAATTAGCCAAAGGGGTGAGGGGATATCCATTATTAAATAATGGTGAAAAGGCAGGGAATTATGGTAAAATATAACTTAATTACTAAATAAATATAAAGCTCTATTGCAATAGACACTCCGGCAGGAAAAATCTTCTTAAACCCGGCCGAAATTCTTTATATAGAAAGTAATAAATCAAAGATCACCATTTTGGATACGACGGGACAAAAGCTTGGAACGCCGGAGCATTATCTGGGTATTATAAAAGAGGCGTACTGTCATTGTGGCAAGTAAGTAACTGGGTTGTTAGTAGCACGGTAGTAAATAACGGAGAATATTGTAGAGCGTATACTAATGGCAATTTCCATTTTGGTGTCGAATATAAAGGCCATGGGCTTATTATTCAAGATGTATTCGATGATTTAAGGGTAAGCGTAACTAGAAACGGAACAGTTACAAAAACTAAAAGTATCTATATATTAATCTAATCAAAATGTATTTATCCCAGCATGCGGATGATTTATTGACAGGGGACGGGGTTGCCGTTCCCTTGTCAATCCCCTTATTAATGTGTTTTATTCTTTCTAGATAAACCATAATTACGAGGAGGTAATAGTGTGAAATTTCGAAAAAAGGATTATATTGGGTTTTTTATATTATTTTTATTTATAGTTGCGTTTAATTTCGTAAAACCTTTAAGTGCATATAGCATTACAAAGGGCTTATTAATGGTATTTATTTTATCTTTAGTACTTGGCACATTAAGTAATCTTATCAGTATGTTATTTTCTAAACTGAGATAGTACTAGAAATTCATGCAGTTCGTTTCACAAATACCATATATTGTGTTAACGCCGCACTAAAAGGTCCGAAAGCTGACGGAATTGCCTGACCGAGAATTGATGGATATAATGACTATATCATAGGAAAGGAAAGATGCCTCTGTTAAATGTGCAACTGCTGTAACAGGAGCACCAGAAGCGTCCCACCAAAGGTATGGTTATTGTATCAAACTATGAGTTGGTTGAGAAGCAGGAAAACGGTGTTTTTGGTTAGGAGCAAGGAGCAGAATTTTTGTCCATGCTGTGGCGGTCATTTAAAGGTAGTTGGTAGTCGTAGAAGGACTTGTATCTATGGGTCGGGAGAAAAGACGGTTTTAGTAATCCGAAGGCTAGGCTGTACCCAGTGCGAGCGAATCCATCATGAACTCCCGGACATGCTGGTACCATACAAACGCCATGTGAGCGAGAGTATTGAAGCAGTAGTGAGCGAAGACTTAAATCTGAGTGTCAGCGCCGATGAATGTACCTTGGGAAGATGGAAAAGCTGGTTTAATGATATGTTTGATTACTTCCAAGGCTGCTTGAAATCAATCGCCATTCGGTCTGGCAGGCAATCTGCAGAAGATAGATCCGGTCTTCCCAAGTTCAAGCTCCAAAGGATATGGCATTGTTCACGGTATTAGTATTGGAACATGTGGAGCATTATTTTCATACCGAAGAACAGTTGCATTGTTTTATATAGTGGCTGAGATATAATATCTTGGTATTTTAATGAAAGGCGGAAATATGGCAATTTTATATACTGAAAGACTGATACTCCGGCCAGTTCAAATTGCTGATTTGGATGATATTTATTATTATTCCTGCACGCCTAATGTCGGGCCTAATGCAGGGTGGAAACCGCATGAGAGTAAAGAGGAAACACTTGAAATAATGAATACTATTTTTCTGGACAAGGAAACGGTGTGGGGAATCGAACCAAAAGAAACCGGAAGAATTATTGGTTCGATAGGTCTGATTGATGACCAGAAACGTCAGTATGACATGGTAAAAATGATTGGATATGCAATTAGTGAAGCCTATTGGGGCCAGGGATTTATGACCGAGGCGGTTAAAGAAGTGATTAAATTTGGCTTCGAGGAATTACATTTGGCAGCAATTTCAGCATATTGTTTTCCTTTTAACCAACGCTCAAAAAATATTATTAAGAAGTATAATTTTGATTATGAGGGAACATTGAAAATGGCGGAGAAAATATTCAATGGCAATATTTATGATAATGAGTGCTACTTATTAAATGCCCAGAGATACTACCCAAAATGAATATAATGCCAGGAAGATTTCGAACCCTTCCCATAGGAGCTGAGCTGAGTGGGGATGGAGTTGACAACTTCGTTCCCTTATCCGTCATGTAAGACAGCTCAGGGATCAACGTATATAATGCTAACAATGTAGGAGATCATGAGACTAATGAGAATGCTGAACCGCCAGAAGAATAATAAATGCGAGAAAATACCGATTTTGGATAGATTGGAATGAAGCAGTTAGACTGCTTCACTCCACAAAGGTAAGGCTACCGTCACTTTGAATAAATCGCCGTCGATTTCCAGCTGGAATTTTCCTCCCTGCAAAGCGGTTAAACTCTGAGCAATGGAAAGGCCCAGGCCCGATCCTTCGGTGCTTCTGGCTTCATCCCCCCGAACAAAGCGTTCGGTGAGCTGTTGGGGAGAGATATTAAGGGGGAATGCGGATATGTTTTTGATGGTAAAAGATCCATAGCCATTATCCGAGGCAATATCAATATACACCCGGGAATGGGGCATGGAGTATTTTACTACGTTGGACAGCAGATTGTCGGCTATCCGCCATATATGCTTGCCATCTGCCCATATGGCGATAGTTTCATCAGCCGTGTTAAGATGGAGGTCCAGCTGCGCCTGCTGGATTTTTTCTTCATATTCTCCGCATGCCTGCATTATTAGTTCCTGCAGGTCCACTCTTTCACCGCTTACCGCCAGGTTGCCGCTGGATGCCTTGCTGGCTTCAACCAGGTCTTCAATGAGCTGCTTCAGGCGGGAAGATTTTTCTTCCAATATATTGACATATTCGGCTGCCCTTTCATTTTCCAGGTTTTCTTTCTTGAGCAGGTCAACATAATTGACTATAGAAGTAAGCGGGGTTTTCAGATCATGGGAAACATTGGTGATAAGATCGGTCTTCATCCGCTCTCCTGTAAGCGCTACGGCTACCGCTTTTTTCAATCCTCCCTGAAGGCTGAGAATATCCTCGGCAAAAGCCGAAAAACTGACAGGCATGTCGGTACTGTTCAAGGGATAGTCTATATTTCCGGCTGAGATTTCTTTAGCCGCTTCCATAATCTGCGCCAGAGCCACCAGCGACCTGGCTGCAAAATAGATCACCCCGGCATTAAAGGCCAGCAATATCAATACCATAAACAGGAAGGTTCCATCGACAAATCCATAATATACTTCGCTGCACAGCATAAAGAGCAATCCGTTTATGAAGCCATATCCTAAAAGTAGCAGCAGTATCCACATTTTAAAGCCCTGGCCCTGGAAAGCCAGGCGGAGGAAGGCTTTTATTCCCGAGATGATCTGGTATATCAGGGTGTTGGTAAAAACTTGCCCGGTCTTGATCTGTCGTGTCATGGACAAAACATAGGATAACCCAATGAATATGTCCAGACTTAGAATAACGGTAATGGCAATTAAGCTTGGCAGGTTGGTGAAATTGTTGAAATTGTTGAAGAAAAGATTTCCTACCATAAGCAGCGAAAGAACGGCGGCAATCAATACGAGCATGGTGTGCACGTCGGTATACATTCTGTCTATAAGGGCAGGCACAATTTCCCCGTCTGGCTCCCGGCGGCTGGCTGCATAGATCAAATAGATAAAAGCAATGGCCATTAGGATAAACGATATAATCGATATTATGGCGGCGGTTTGGATGTGTGCTTTGGTCTGGTTGTAATCGACATATTCATCGTAAAATGTATCCCCCGGCTGCAATGGTTCTGCAACAGCCGCATATACTTCATAGGGGCTGTCCGCCATTATATCTGCGACATCATCGGTTATTGGTATACTGGAATTAGATGTCCAGCCATTAAAGAAGGCTGCAGCCGGCTGCTTTTGAATAAACTGGATCGGATCGCCCGTCTCTGAATCCAAATTGCTCCACGTTTCCCCGGTCTCTGTATTCTTGACATAATATACGAAATTGACCATGGTAGGAAATCGATTTTCAATACGATGGAAGCGCTGTATACTTTCAGCTTCGCTCTGCGAATCTTCGGCAGAATTTTTTATGTTGTCTTCGCTTTGGAGTATTACATAATATTCCGCCGTATTATGCAGCAGCCGGGAAAAGTTGTTCTGAAACGAATAGGTCTCGGTATAGCTGGATAAACTTGAGATTCCGTTATTCTGAAGCAAAAAAAGACAACCGCCTATAGTTCCCAAAAAGCCCAGCCAGACTATGATAATGGCCAGCAGTTTAAACCCGCTGGAATAGCTAATATTTTTCGATTTTGTATCCAATACCCCATACCACCTTTAAATATTTTGGTTCTTTAGGATTGATTTCAATTTTTTCGCGAATCCTCCTAATATGTACGGGCACCGTGTTTTCTGCCGAATAGGAAGGTTCATTCCACACCTGTTCATAGATTTGGGCTATGGAGAACACATGCCCCATGTTCTCCATTAAAAATACTACAATTCCATATTCGGTAGGAGTGAGCCGAATGGTTTCTCCATCTACCCGCAGTTCTTTGCCTTCCCGATCCAGTTCCAGGCCGCCGGTTTTTAATATGCCGTTTTTAAGGGCTATACTGCCCAATGCAGTGTACCGGCGCATCTGCGATTTAACCCGGGCCATTAATTCCAAAGGGCTAAAGGGTTTGCTTACATAATCATCCGCTCCAAAATTGAGCCCGGCTATCTTATCCGTGTCCTCGGATTTAGCTGAGATTATAATGATGGGAATATTGCGGTCTTTCCGAATCCTTATGGTAGCCGACAGCCCATCCATTTCCGGCATCATAATATCCAATAGAATTAAATGAATTTCATGTTCAGTCAAAGCCTGCAGGGCCTGAACCCCGGTATAGGCTTTAAGGACCCCATAGCCTTCCTGCTTTAAATAGATTTCCAGAGCATCCACGATGGCTGTGTCATCATCACATACCAGCACATTTAATGTTTCCATAAAAATCCTCCATTGCTTTCAAATCATTATACCGCTCGAATATAGTCACCTGCCTTTCAATATATATTCTGGCAGGCAAAAATTACAAACTACGTCATAAAAATCTTAAAACTTTCTTAAGAAATAGACAAATCCTAGAAAAGAAACTGGGTAAGCTTGAAGTGTTTCGTTAAGCGGATGCTGAAGAGAGCTGATTTGCCCAAGTATAACGGAGCTTATTAGTAATAAACTATGCTCTGGGATAAAACTTGTCAAGGCAACATTAGTGCTACACATGCCAAATATACTTGTGCGGCATCTATGGTTAAACAAGGGGAATGGATGGCGCTTATAGAATGAAATGGATAAAATCAATAAAATACTAGCGCAAGAAAGATTATTCAGTTGCGTATTAATATCTGGAAGCAGTAATATTTAATATAATTCGATGAGGTGAATTTATGGTGTCAATAATTGCACCGCTTATCCTGCTGGTCATAGCAGCACTTATTATAGGAATGACTGTAGCGGCAGTAAAGGAGAATAAACATGAAGGAGGAAACATGGTGATAAAAAACGTTTACATTTACCTGGTGCTCTTTGCCACTCTGATGATGACCATTGGCGGGAGTGTGGCCGCTTTTATGGCCGTTGCTGACATTGTATTCCCGGCTCCGTATTATCAGTCGTTTGAGGAGTATAAACAGATGGGTGTGCAAAAAGATCCTGATATTGAAAGCACAGAAAATTTGTCTGATGCCGAGTTGGAAACCAGGTATAACGCCATGGTGGTAGCGGAAATAGATCGGCAAAAGAGCAGGGCTCAAAACAGTCTTATAAAAAGCGTAGGCTGGATTGTCGTACCTCTGCCGGTGTTTGTCTATTACCAGAGGCGGTTAGGGGAAAAGGCCAAGGAGATCTAGACAGGGGGACGGAAGACATGGCAACAGGTAACAAGTGTATGGTTGTAAGCTATGTCTACTGTTTTAATAAAAAGTATAAAAGCGGAACAACTATAACTGCATATAATCCTTACCGGCTATTTGATGAATACCACGGGTTTACTCCCCTCTGGTAGGAACTGTCGGCCTTCGGCTTAACCGGCTAAAAGTTCAAGCGGTATTGACAGGTAAAACGTTTAATCCAGGTAATCGACATGCTGGTAGATTTCCTCTAGGACAGTTTCCTTTTTTAGATTAAATTGTATTTTATTTTTTTCAAAAAGATTATTTCCCCTGGTATCGATGGAAACGATAAGAGGCCCAAATTCCTTGACCCGCATCACCCACATTGCTTCCGGCATACCTAGATCCAACCATTCTACACGCTCAACCTCTTCCACACAATTTGCCGCCAGCACAGCACAGCCTCCGGGAAACACCGTATGAATAGCCTTGTGTTCCTGGCATCCTTCGACTGTGCGGGAACCCATGCCGCCTTTGCCAACGATAAGCTTTAATCCGGTTTGGGAAATGAATTCTTTTTCGTATTTTTCCATACGCATACTTGTGGTTGGTCCTATGGATATAACATTATACCTTCCTGGCTGGCTTTCCATTTCTTGCATAATTGGCCCGGCATGAAATATGGCTTTACCGGCTAAATCAACCGGCAGCTGCTTATGCTGTTTTATCAAGCGGTGATGCACATCATCACGACTGGTTACCAGATAACCATTGAGATAAATTATATCTCCAATCGTTAGTGATTCTAAAGCTTCATCTTGAATTGGTGTTGTTAACACTACCTTTTTCATAGTATCGCTCCTTTATGTGATATCACTTCATATTCCAAGTCGGCATTTATATTGATCACGGCCCTTCTATGCGCCCAGCAGCCGGTTGACAATCCCACCGCAATTGTGGCTGGATGACGCGCTGCTTGTTCGATATGCACACCCAAAACGGAACTTTCTCCGGTAAGACCGCCCGGCCCGATTCTAATTTCATTAAGCCCGGCCTCGATTCTCGATTCAAGCTCCGCACCGCGAGGATTGCTGTTATGAGATCCTATAGGGCGCAGCAAGGCCTTTTTTGATAATTTGGCTGCCACTTCTGCCGAACCGGCTATACCAATTCCGACCAGCAGGGGAGGGCAGGCATTGATTCCATAAGAAGTGATCTGATCAAATACAAATTTTACTACCCCTTCATATCCTTCCAAGGGCATTAAAACTTTAGCTGCTCCCGGAAGGCTGCAGCCGCCGCCAGCCATATATACATATATCTTAACGTCAGAGCTGTTGGGAACTACTTCCCAGTCAATCCATGGAATTCTCGTACCGACGTTATTGCCGGTATTTTTCTCATCGAAAACCTCAACGGCATTATGACGCAGGGGACCGATGATAGTTGCCCTTTTAACCGCTTCGCGCAGGCAGTCTTCTATTTCATCAATCAACGGGAAATTTGGGCCGACCTGAACAAAATACTGTATCACTCCTGTATCCTGGCAGCATGGCCGGTTTAATTCAGCTGCCATTTTTAGATCATCAAACATAGCATCGTAAATGATCTTGGCTAAGGAGGTATCTTCTTTATCCCGGAGTTCTTTTAATTTTGAGGATACATCATCAGGAAGATGTATCCCGGTGTAGGCGGTAAACTTAGCCATAATATCAATGAATTTTTCGCGTTGTTCTGCCTTATTCATTCCAGGTTCCTCCAATTAAACATTTTCGCATTTACTGGTCTTATACAGCGACTTTATTGTATTATAAGAAAAATAATAGGTCAAATATTTGTAGATAAAGTGAGAAAGCAAGACTGTTTTTTTAAAAGGGCAACCTATATAAAAGATATAAATTAATTCTTGCTTTATATTTTAATAAAGTTTGAAGATGCAGATATAGCAGTTGTTGGCAATAAGCTGCAATTGAGTCTGCCCAACCATATTAGTTGTGATTGACAATTACATGGTGGAATACTTGAACGAAAATCTTGCCAGGAGTCTGGTGATTTTTTTTTGCTCAAACTGTAAGTTATTGGATCTTTTTTTCGTCTAATTTTCGGGATAAAAATCAGGGATAGTTAATTGTTTTAACCAGAAATAACCACTTCAGGGTTCTGATATAATGATATATATGTTGTGTATAACGCTGCAGGGTTAATGATGGGACGGGTAGAATGGAAGAATATATTATCGAAATTCAGGAAGTTAAAAAGATTTATCGCATGGGCAGGGAGAGGATTCCTGCCTTAAATGGGATTGACCTGCAGGTGCGGGCTGGGCAGGTTGTATGTCTGCTGGGGACTTCCGGGTCAGGCAAGACCACCTTGTTGAATGTGATGGCCGGTTTGGAAAAGCCTAGCCGGGGTATTATCAAGGTTAAAGGATATCATATGGAAAAAATGAGCGAAACCCAATTAACCAGGTTCCGCAAAAAATATATTGGTTTTGTATTTCAGTCGTACAACCTTATACCCACTTTGACAGCCCTGGAAAATGTAAGCCTGCCCTTGATTTTCAATGGTTCCCCCAGGAACATCCGCAATAAGCGGGCTCAAAAGATGCTGCAAGAGGTAGGATTGGGTGACCGCCTGCACCATAAACCTCATGAAATGAGCGGCGGGCAGCAGCAGCGAGTCTCTATTGCCCGGGCTTTTATTAACCAACCGGAAATTATTTTTGCGGATGAACCTACCGGCAATTTGGACTCGCGAACTACTAATGAGGTTATGGGGTTGATTACCGGCATGGCTCGTGAGAATGGACAGACTCTGCTCATTGTATCCCATGATGTGGAGGTATCAAGCTATGGAGATCAGGTTGTACATTTAAAGGATGGCCTTATCGAAAAAATCATGAACACGGAGAGGAAGATCATCGGTGAAGAAGAGTAAGAAAGTTTCGGGTATGATTGCAGCATTTGGGGCGGTGATTTTATTATTCACCATACTTACCCCATATAGTTGGGGGCAGGGTTTGGATCTCGAACTAAGCAATTACTCGAGCAGCAAATCAAGCATAAGTGTTGGGGATGGATTCACACTGACGATGACTATTGAGAATAATTCAGATGAGCCGCTTACAGATCTCTATCTGATCATCGATACCGATTCATTCTTCGTCAGGAACCAGGGCTCCCAGATAACAATCGATCCTTCCACTCTGGCGGCGGGCGATGAAGTCACCATTACTCTTAACATGGTATACAGCGGCGGGAGCGGACAAATCCCCCTTATTTTCAAATACCATCAAGCGAGTGAAGAAAGTGAACAGCAGGTAAGGCATACCATCGGTATGGTTATTGAAGACGATGAAGAGGAAGAAGACGAGGAAGAGGATACCGAAATTACTACCAACAAAGCCCCTATAATAAGAATTGCGGATAAGAAGACCCAGCAGATTGCTGCCGGCAGTGAACTTAAGACCCAGCTGCAGGTAAAAAATCTAAGTTCCAATTCGGCGAAAGAGGTTTTGATGTCACTGTCTTTTGAGGATGCCACTGCTCCCTTTACATTTATGGGAGAGCAGTCATTCTATTTAAACTCTATAGGCAGTCAAAGCAGCAAATCGATGGAATTGCATCTTAAGGCGGATAATACCGCCAAAGCGGGCAGCTACCCTTTGAATATTGATTATCAGTACATTAATACCTATGGAGATCCTTTCACTTCCAGCGAAACCCTGTATCTTAAAGTAACGGCGGGCAAGGCATCTCCCCGGCTGGTATTTAACCCACAAGGGGGGCAGGGGCTTAAGGCCGGAGAGCCATACACCCTGGTGCTTGAAGTGGTAAACCGCGGGGGGCTCAAGGCCAAAGATATTAATATGGATTTGACTGGTTTAAGCAATGAAGGAATAGTGTTGAAATCTGGCGGCAGTCGTCAGTACATTAATGAATTGGCAGCTGGATCAGAAGCCAATGTAAGCTATGAAATCCAGCCAGGATCTAAAGTGAAAGATGGATCTTTTCCCCTTACCATTACTGTTAGTTTTAAAGATGAGAGCGGCACAGACTACAGCGACACCCAGGATGTTTTTGTTTCAGTAGGAAAGGGAGGTTCAATGAATGGTGCTCCCAAGATCATTGTTAGCCGGTACCAATCTGATCCGGTCATTGTCCGGGCAGGAGAAAATTTCATCTTGAGTATGGATTTTTTAAATACTCATGGCAGCAAAACTGTACATAATATAAAGGTGATTTTGAACGTCACGGATAGTTCCAGCGAGACGGGCAGTGTTTTTGCGCCCGTGAATGCCAGCAATACCTTTTATATAGACGAAATTAGCCCCCAGCAGGCAGTGTCAAGAAGTTTGGAATTATACACCATACCGGATGCCTCTCCGAAAACCTATACGATTGATGCTGCCCTGGAATATGATGATGATGAGGGGAACGAATACAAGACCAATGAACTTATAGGAATCCCGGTCAAACAGGTCAATCGCCTGGATGTTGGAGATATACAAGTTTATGGGGAAGGGGTAATCGGTCAGCCTTTGCAGATATCATGCGAATTCTACAATACCGGTCGGGTTACCTTGCGAAATCTGATGGTGAAAATGGAAGGGGATTTTGAAGTAGACGGTGCAGCAGCTTTTATCGGCAACCTGGAAGAGGGTACGATGGAATATTTTGACGGCACCATCATACCAGGGAAAACTGGTGCCCTGACTGGACATTTGATATTCTCTTATGAAGACCAATCTGGGGAAATGCAGACCATTGACAAGGAATTTACGGTGGAAGTTATAGAATCCGGCGCTATGGAGTTCCCGGAAGGAGAGGTTCCCGGGGATATGGATGGCGGACTGGTTTTCAAACCCTGGTATGCCGTCATTCCTGTAGTTGTTATCGCTGCAGCGGTATACTTCCTGATTCGGCGTCGAAAAATAAAAAAAGAGGAAGAGATGATATTCGATGACTAGTCGAGATCTGCTGCAGATGGCAGTAAAGAACCTCCTGCGCAGGAAACTGCGCACTTCCCTTACCATCCTGGGCGTGGTTATCGGCACCGCTGCCATTGTACTTATGCTGTCTCTGGGCATTGGCATGAATGCAGCCATAAAACAGTCCATCATGCAGATGGGAAGCGTTAATATAGTCACCGTTTACTCTGGGGGTGGCTATATGGGATCAGAGACTATGACTACCTCTGTTCAGGAAGGCAAACTCGACGAAAATGCTGTGATCTCGTTTAAAACTATTCCCGGTGTAGAAGCGGTGACCCCGATTATGCAGAACTACTGGAAGATTCTTGGCAGGAAATATGCTGCTGAGGTGGAGGTAGTGGGAATTGATCCGGAAGCGATGTCCAAAATGGATTACCAGCTGGCTGAGGGACGACTGCTGCAGGCAGGCGATGGCCTGTCGGTAGTATTCGGCAGTGAAATTATTAACATGTTTCACGATCGCCGCTCCAACGGAAATTTTGGCGGAGAACCCGGTGCAGCCCCACTCGACATTGATCTTCTCCAGGAGAAAATGATTATAACCTATGATACAGCTTATGGGCAGCGAACTTCCCCTTATGATACTGAGGACAGCAGAGAGCCGGCCCAAACCTATAACATTGAAGGGGTGGGGATACTGGAGGCGGGGAA
>CAZBKS010000006.1:0-12997 GCA_964492475.1 uncultured Syntrophomonas sp.
AGTAAGCGAAATTATAGAAAAAGAAAAACCTGATTTGCTGATCCTGGACCTGATGCTGCCCGAGAAAGGCGGTCTGGAAATATGCCGGGATATAAGGAGCAGTGGAAACAGAATTCCTATCATTATGCTTACCGCCCGGGACGAGGAACTGGATCGAGTGCTAGGGCTGGAACTAGGGGCTGACGATTACGTCACCAAACCTTTCAGTGTCAGGGAACTGGTAGCACGGGTTAAAGCTGTTTTGAGACGCAACCTGGGACCGGAACCGGAAGATGACAAAAAAAACGAGGTCTTTCGGGCCGGCCCATTTATGGTAAAACCGGAGAGTTATGAAATATATTTTCATGATATGTTATTAGATCTAACCTTAAAGGAATATGAACTGCTTGATATTCTGATCCGCAACCGGGGGCGAGTTCTGAAAAGAGATTATCTCCTTGAACTTCTGTGGGAATATTCTGAGAGTGTAAATACCAGGGTACTGGATGTGCACATAAGTAAACTGCGCGATAAGATTGAGACAGATTCCAAAAATCCCCGATATATTAAGACAGTAAGAGGGCTAGGTTATAAGTTGGAGGCGGAGTAGAATGACAAAATCCATCAGAAAAAGACTTACTGGAACATATTTGCTGATTATAATTCTTATCCTCCTGGCAACAGGAGCCATATTGAGCGTAAGCCTCAGGCAGTATTACCTGGACAACGTGCAGACCAACCTGGAACGTGAGACCAGGCTGGCAGCTTCAATGCTTGAAGCCTCGGATAAAACTGATATTTCGGAACACATGAGCGATATAAGCAAACTGGTCGCTCAGAACATTGATGCCCGGGTAACTATAGTTGATTCCCAGGGTACAGTTGTGGCCGATTCCATGTATGATACTGCCCAGCTGGGACCTCATAACGGACGGCCTGAAATATATAAGGCTCTGCAGGGAGAAACCGGGATAGCGATACGTTTCAGTGAGACTGAAAACCAGCAAATGGTATATGTGGCCGTTCCATTTACCACCCAGGATATGCAAGGGGTAGTTAGACTGGCCAGGTCACTGGAAGAAGTCGAGGCTGTGCATTACCATATTTTACTTCTTATCCTGCTGGCAATTATGCTGATAGGGGTTATAGCATTTGTGATCAGCACCCGGTTAGCAGCCAATTTTACCCGTCCATTAACCGAGCTTACCAGTGCCGTGGAAGAGATAGCCCGGGGCGACTTGGATAAAAGAATATCCTACTGGTCAGATGATGAACTGGGTTTATTGTCCTCGGCGGTTAATGATATGGCCAGTGAGATGGATAAAACTCTGACAGAAATCTCGGCAGTTAATAACCGACTGGAAGTAGTTTTGAAAAACACCGTAAACGGCATTATTATGGTTGATCATGATGCCAGAATTACTTACGCCAATCCGAAAGCCATAAAGCTGCTGGTTATGGGCAGTGAGTATCAGGGAAGAAAACATGTAGAAGTGATCAACAACTATGAACTGCTGCAGGCTATTGATGAAGTCCGCAGAATGCTCCAGCCGGTGCGCAAAGAGATACAGCTATTAACGCCAGCTGAAAAGCAAATTCAAGCCAATGTGCTGCCTATATGCAAAGATATACCTCAGATATACGGCGGTGTTCTGGTGGTGCTCAACGATATAAGCGAGTTGAAAAGACTGGAGAGGGTGCGCAGGGATTTTGTAGCCAATGTTTCTCATGAATTGAAGACTCCGGTGGCCAGTATAAGCGGCTTCGCGGAAACACTGATGAATGAGAGCGAAGAAAATCCCAGGAACGTTAGGGAGTTTTCGGAAATAATTTATAATGAAGCAGTCAGACTGAGCAAGTTAATAAATCGACTTTTGGACCTATCCGGCCTGGAATCAGGAAAATCCGGTCTTAACATTAAGAATGTGGATATGATTCGCTTAATCGAGGATACAGTTGAGCTGGTCAAACAGGATGGAAGGGTTTCCAAAATAAATATTATAAAACCGGCCGGACAGGTGCTGGTTGAATGTGACAAAGAGTTAATAGTTCAGGTGCTGCTTAATCTTCTTGATAACGCGCTTATATACAGCCCGGAAAACGAACCCATAACCGTTAGTTTGGAAGATGAGGGAGAGAAAATTAAAGTAATGGTTATTGACCGGGGGGAAGGAATACCCGAGAATGAAGCTGATCGTGTCTTCGAACGATTCTACCGGGTAGATAAGGCCCGCTCCCGTAAAACCGGCGGTACCGGTTTGGGATTGTCCATAGTCAAACATCTGGTGGAAAATCACAACGGCATGACTGGGGTAGAAAGCACTCCCGGCAAAGGTTCAACATTCTATTTCATAATTCCTAAAAAACAAAAATAACATAAAAAGCAAGGGGACGTTCTTTTTGCTTCCTCAACCATTATGGTAGGGAGGAAGCAAAAAGAACGTCCCCTTGCTTCTTTTACATTTAATTAACAAAGAAAATACTCAGTTTTAACCAGCCTGGAGAAGAGATTTAACAAGTGGATGTTAAATTAATAACAGAAAAACATAAAAACAAGATTTGAAAGTAAACAAGGAGGAAAGAGTGTATGTCAATCAAGTTGAAAAGGATGCTGAGCTTATTTATAGTCGGCATTATGCTGCTGGCAGCATTTGCAGTAGCAGGTTGTGGCAACGGGGAGGAAGATACCGGTAAGGAGTCGCAGGATACCACGCAGACCAGCGAGGAACTGAGCGGCAAGCTTACTATTGCTGGGTCCACATCGGTGCAGCCCTTCAGTGATGTTTTAGCTGAAGAATTTATGGCCATGAATCCGAAAGTGGAAATCAGTGTACAGGGTGGAGGATCCAGTCAGGGAGTTACCGCAGCTGTATCAGGGGCAGCAGATATTGGTGCAGCATCGAGAAATGTTAAAGATGAAGAGATGACCGAAAGTCCAGATCTAGCAGTCACTCAGATCGCCATGGATGGAGTAGCCGTTGTGGTTCACCCATCCAACCCGGTGCAGGATATTACCCTGGAAGATGTTAAAAACATTTACCTGGGCAACATTACCAACTGGAAAGACCTGGGAGGAAATGATGCTAGGATTACCGTAGTCAGCAGGGAAGAAGGCTCAGGTACCAGGGATGCGTTTGTGGGTATCGTAATGGATGACGAAGAAATTGCATCCAGTGCCATTATTCAGAACTCCAATGGAGCAGTCCGGACTGCTGTAGCCGGTGACGAGAATTCCATAGGCTATGTATCACTGGCAGTCGTAAACAGTGAACTTAAGGCACTGGACATAGAAGGGGTTGCCGCCAGCGTGGAAAATATCAAAGCTGGTACCTATAAGATATCCAGGCCCTTCAACTATATTACCAATGGTGAACCGGAAGGCCTGGCTAAAGCATTTATTGATTACGTTCTCAGTGATGAAGGGCAACAAATCATCGTTGATGAAGGCGCTATAGGCGTAAAATAGGGTCCAACTTTCTTTTAAATACCAAGAGGGATTAAGCTGCACAAGCGAAAACTCTTGGATCAGGTAAAGTATTACGGGGGCACAGACTAAAAAGCTGTGACCCCAATGTCTGTTAATACGCCTATCTTTATAAAATGATGCAACATTGATAAACCCCATTCTTGTGAATGCGGGTTTATGGTTTTTTTACCTGAATTCGAACTTCTGCTGCTCTGGTTGACAAATTAGATATAATAATATTTAATTAACTAGTATTTAATGAAATGTTAACTAAAGGTAAGATGTTATGGAAAAATTTACAGATTTCTGGTGTTTCCGTTTAAACGTATTATCCAGAAAAATAAGCCGCAAGTACAACAGCAAGTGCCTTGAATATGGAATTACGGCACCACAGTCCTTTGTATTGTTTGATCTTCTGGACCATGAAGGAAGCAATGTAAAGGATATTGCGGCCCGGGTGCAGCTGGATAGTTCAGCTGTTACTGGAGTAATAGACCGCTTATACAAAGAAGAGCTGGTCAAAAGGGAAGAAGATCCTTTCGACCGCAGGAGTCTGAATATTTTCTTAACGCCTCACGGCCGCAAACTAGCCGAAGATTTATTCCCCACGGGAATAGAATTCAATCTTTATTTAAGAAGCCTGCTGGATGCTGACAAAGTTGAAGAATTTGAAGAGTCATTGAAATCTATCGATGATAAGGTTTAGTAAATAAACAATCCGGCACCAGGAAAAACAAAAAAGAAATGCGAGTTTGCACGAGCCAAAATTGCACCCTTAATTGTGCCACAATGAAAAATGAAGGCACATCAATTGCCCTGTTACGGGGTGGCCCTGTGGACTTAAGATATTCGTATACGTCAATGATCTGAGATCCCGTACCTATCAGGTGCGGGTCTTTTTATTTACGTCCATTTTACATTAAACGCACATACGCTTAAAAAATCTTAGCCAGACAGTTTACAAAGCGATGGTATCTTCAAGTAGAAGACGATTTTAATAGACACTAATATTAAGGAGCTAAGGAATGAATAGATTGATTGCTAATGACCTGCTTGCTGTCAATGTCAAAACAAAGAAACGGAACAGGTCTCATGGCCTCCAGCTGGTTAAAACCTTAAATCTGGAACGGGGAATAGAGTGGTTGTTAAAGCTCAGCGCTGCTATAGCTATACTAGCGATTATATTAATAACCGTCTTTATTTTTGCCCGGGGAATTCCATTGATATTCAAAACCGGATTAATAGACTTCATATTTAATTTGAACTGGAGCCCTTCCCATGGCTGTTATGGAATAGCCGCTATGCTGGTAGGTTCTTTGGTGGTTACTCTGTCCAGTCTTGTCTGGGCGGTTCCCCTGGGAATACTCAGTGCCATATTCATGGCAGAAGTAGCTCCCCCAAGAATAGGTAATCTGCTGGGACGGATGGTGGAACTGCTGGCAGGCATTCCATCGGTAGTATTCGGCTTCTTTGGTTTAATAGTGATCGTGCCTTTTATTCGCACCCATCTGGGTGGAAATGGGATGAGCGTCCTGGCTGGAGCTATAATACTGGGTATAATGATACTGCCCACCATAATTAGTATATCCCGGGATTCTATACTTACTGTTCCTAAAGAATACAAAGAAGGATCATTAGCCTTAGGAGCTACTCATATTCAAAGTATCACCGGGGTTATCCTGCCGGCCGCGCGGTCGGGGATCGTTACCGCTGTTGTTCTGGGTATGGGAAGGGCTATCGGAGAGACTATGGCGGTAGTAATGGTAACCGGCAATTCCACTATTATACCGGGGAGCATTTTATCTCCGGTCAGGACTATGACCAGCAACATCGTACTGGAGATGGGGTATGCATCAGGGGACCATCAGGCCGCACTCTTTGCTACCGGGGCAGTTTTGTTCATTTTTATCGTGATATTAAATCTGGTGGTAAATCTCTCTATTAAGGCGGGGAAAAACTATGCTAACTAAAAAAAATCGGGAGAAACTTATAAAAGCCTTCTTATGGCTCTCCGGGCTGATCATCGTGACTATACTTTTTATAATTATTGCCTATATAACAATTAAGGGAGTATCTGCCATCAGTTTGGATTTCATTTTCGAAGCCCCCCGTCGAGCTGGAAAAGAAGGAGGCATATGGACAACCATAGTAAGCACCGTCTATTTGACATTGGTATCACTGATAATAGCCGTACCCATAGGAGTGGGAAGCGCCATCCATCTGGAAGAATATGCACCACGCAGGTCCTGGTTTGCCAACCTGGTTAATCTTACAGCGGAGACTTTGGCAGGTATTCCTTCCATTGTGTTTGGACTGTTCGGCTTTGTGTTCTTTGTTATCTTTCTGCAAATGGGCTGGTCTATTATGTCCGGATCACTGACTATGGCCATTATGATACTGCCTACTATTACCAGGACCGCACAGGAAGCGATAATAGCAGTGCCGGCCGAGTATCGGGAAAATAGCCTGGCCCTGGGAGCGAGTAAATGGCAGACTATTAGCAGGGTAGTGCTGCCCTCAGCTGTGCCGGGTATAATAACCGGCATTATATTATCTATTGGCAGAGCAGTGGGAGAAACTGCAGCTTTGATATTAACTGCCGGCAGTTCATTGGGTATGCCGGGGGGGGTCCTGGATCCAGCCCGTACCATGTCCGTACACCTTTATATCCTGGCTATGGAGGGAATATCCATGGATCGGGCATTTGGGACTGCCTTTTTGATTATTGTATTAATTGTCGTTATTAATTACCTGGCTAACCTGAGCCTGCGCAGGATGTCACATGTCAGCAGGCAGATATGAGGTGAAAAGTATGAAACAGTTAAAAATGAAGAGTGAGAACATTAAGGTGTTTTATAAAGATTTCCAGGCCTTATATGATGTGAATATGGACGTAGAGGAAAAGAGAGTGACTGCCCTGATAGGCACATCCGGCTGTGGCAAATCAACCTTTTTGCGGACTATTATTAGATTAAATGAATTGATAGAAGGAACCCGGACCGAAGGTCAAATATATCTGGATGAAGAGCCTATTTATGAGAAGGAACGAGATGTAGTGGAATTAAGGAAAAAAGTAGGAATGGTATTCCAGAAACCTTCTGTATTTCCGATGTCCATATTTGAAAATGTTGCCTATGGGCCAAGAATACATGGTATAAAGGACCGCAACCAACTAAGTGAAATTGTGGAGAGGAGCCTCAAAGCTGCCAATCTGTGGAATGAGATAAGTGATAGGCTGAATTCGCCGGCAGCCCGCCTGTCCGGAGGGCAGCAGCAAAGACTGGTTATTGCCCGGGTCCTGGCAGTAGAACCAGAGGTGATATTGATGGATGAACCCGCCTCCGCGCTGGATCCGATATCTACCTCCCGGCTGGAGGATCTAATCGGAGAATTGAAAAAGAATTATACCATAGTAATAGTCACCCACAATATGCAGCAAGCGGCCAGGATATCTGATTATACCGGGTTTTTCTTAAACGGTCAGCTGGTTGAATTTAGCCGTACCGACGAACTGTTTGTGAATCCTCGGGATAAACGTACCGAAGATTATATAACCGGAAGGTTTGGTTAAGAAGGGGAGGATCATATGGTAAATGAATCACTGGGACATGAAGTGCAGCAGCTCAAGGAAGACTTGCTGAAAATGGGGAGATTGCTGGAAGAACAGATTGCCAGAGCGGTAAAAGCGCTGGTAGACAAGGATATTGATATGGCCCGGGAAGTCATAGAAAAGGACGATATAATTGATCAGATGGAACTGGACATAGAGAAGAATTGTCTGAGACTTATTGCTCTCAAGCAGCCTATGGCCAGAGATCTGCGGTTCATAGCTACCGCGCTGCGAATAATCGTTGATATTGAAAGAATGGCCGATCATGCTGAAGATATTAGTGAAGTTTGTATAGAATTATATCATCAAAAGTATATCAAGCCGCTCATAGACATTCCCCGCATGGGCAATATCGTCAGTATGATGGTTGAAAAGGCACTGCAGGCATTGATTAATGAAGATATTGATTCGGCCATGGCTCTCGTACCTATGGAACAGGAAATAGATGCTTTATATCAGCAGATTTTCCGGGAGTTGCTGTCATACATGATGCAGGACGCTAAAACCATTCCCCAGGCAGCCTCACTTTTGCTGGTAGCCGGGCATTTAGAGCGTATTGGTGACCATGCCACCAATATTGCGGAAATGGTTATCTATGTAGTTGATGGAAGGCGTATAGATCTGAATGTAATGGCCAGACAATAAGCAAAAGCAAGGGGACGTTATTTTTTATTACAAAAACAATATAAAAAGGAGGTATAAAAAATAAAGTCCCCCTGCGTCTTTCTGGTGTATATCCTTCTGGGCAGGAAAAAACAGTATAATGATAGAAGTATTTCATATTGTTCATGCAAAGGAGGCATGCTATGTGCAGGATAGAAAAGACCAGATAAACCGGGTAACGGTAGAGATTTTTAACGAAGAATATGTGGTAAAAGGGGAAGAAAATTCTGAATATATTCAAATGTTGGCTGCTTATGTAGACAGAAGAATGAAAATGATACAGCAGCGTAACTCCAATCTTTCCAACCAGCGAGTAGCTATATTGACTGCACTCAACCTGGCTGACGAACTTAATAAGCTGCAGGAAGATTATGATCAGCTAATAAGAACCATGGAAGACGAAAAGAAAAACAGGATGGGTTAAAATGACAAATCGTGAGGTAGCATGGATACTGGAATCTATCGCAGACATGCTGGAATTAAAAGACGATAACCTTTTTAGGGTGAGGGCTTACCGTCAAGCTGCTCATTCTGTATATCATCTGGATGAAGATTTAAGAAGCCTGTATCTCAGGAATGCAGTTAATGAAGTAAAAGGGATTGGGAGTACTATTCAAAACCAAATTGAGGAAATGCTTGAAATAGGACGCTGTAGTTATTTCGAGCAGTTGAGCAAAGAAGTCCCCCGCGGGCTGCTGGATATGCTGGCTATCCCGGGGTTGGGACATAAAACCATAAGGGCTATATATGAAAAACTGGGTATTGATAATCTGGATGCCCTGGCTGCAGCCGCTGAAGCCAGACAAATACGCACCCTGCCCGGAATGGGAGCCAAGACCGAGTATAATATTTTAAAAGGGATTGATTTATTCAATAAGAGTATGGAAAAAATTACCCTTGGACTTGCGGTACCTATGGCCGAGGAGTTTTCCAGGCATATTATGCAGGGCCAGGGAGTAATTGAGGCCAGGCCGGTGGGAAGTGTACGCCGGGGCAAACCCCTGGTGGGGGATATTGACATATTGGTGGCTGCTCAAGATTTTAACCGGGTACACGCGCAGGTGATTTCTTATCGTAATACTCGGGAAGTTACCGGAGTAAAGAAGGACTTCATTCAGGGTAAGCTTGATTATAATATAAAATTCGAAGTCATTATAGTAGAGCCTGAGGACTACTACCATAGTCTGGTCTGGACCACCGGATCTAAAGAATATCGGGAGGTTATGTTCAAGGGGATAGACCGGGAAATTTTCAAGGGGCTTAAATCCGAAGAAGATGTTTTCAGGCAGCTGGGCATGCAGTATATCCCTCCCGAAATGAGAGAAAACCGGGGAGAAATAGAAAAGGCCAGAAAATTCGACCTTCCGGAATTGCTTAAGCTATCCGATATTCAAGGTGAACTGCATGTTCATACTGATTGGAGTGATGGAGCTCATAGTCTGCAGGATGTTGCAGCTGCGGCTAAAAAAATGGGTTATTCATATCTGGCGGTGACTGACCATTCCAAGTCTCTGCACATCAGCGGCGGGCTTTCGGAAAAACGACTGATGGAACAGGGGAGAGCGATTGAGGCTTTAAATGAACATATGAAGGATTTAACCGTTCTTAAAGGCAGCGAAGTAGATATCCTTAAAGATGGAAATCTGGATTACCATGATGAAACTTTACAGAGCCTGGATGTGGTGATAGCCTCAATTCACAGCTATTTTAATTTGGACCGGGATATGCAGACCAACAGAATAATAAAAGCTATAGAAAACCCTCACGTAGACATAATTGGACATTTGACCGGCAGGCTTTTGAACCGTCGTCCGCCTTATGAACTGGACATTGATAAAATACTGGAGGCGGCGGCAGAACACCGGACAGTCCTGGAAATCAATGCTCACCCGGACCGCCTTGATGTCGATGAGGAAATTGCCCGAAAGGCTGTCCAGATGGGAATAAAGATTGCAATTAACAGTGATGCCCATGATAGAAAAGACCTCGGCCTGGTAAAGTATGGAGTATTGTGTGCTAGAAGAGCCTGGCTTACCAGAAATGATGTTATCAATAGCTGGGATATTAATAAGGTAATCCAATATTTTAACTCTTAATGTCCTGAAAATTATAGTCATCGGGAAGCAGCTTCTGCAGATTCGCAGTTAGCTGCTTTTTTATGTGCGCATTCGTTTCGAAACTGCTGATTTTCATGGTTCGTATTTACTAGGGATATTTTATTAATAGTATAATAGAAATATATCCACGACAAAGAGAGGAAAATACAGCCTATGCCGTTTAAAACTTTCGCTATTTGCAGATTTCTAAGAGTAATAAGGTTGTTTGTTCATATCACCATGGCCTTCTATTCTCTGAGATTTAAGAAATACCTGCACCGGCCTGGATGGTTGCATAATAAGAGGGAGGAATTATATGTAACGCAGGCCCGGCTTTTTCGAGAAACTGCGGTAGAATTAGGGGGGTTATTGATCAAACTGGGGCAGTTTATAAGCACCAGGGTGGATATACTTCCCAGTACCAGTATTCGAGAACTTTCAGGTTTGCAGGACGAGGTTAAGCCAGTTGATTTTGAAGATATAACCAAAATCATCTGTTCTGAGTTTGGAATGGCACTGGAAGATATGTACTCCCATATTGAGCCAAATCCGGTGGCGGCAGCATCGTTAGGACAGGTGCATTATGGTGTTTTGGCGAACGGTCGGGAAGTGGCCATTAAGGTGATGCGTCCAGGAATAGAAGAATTCCTTAGAATTGATCTTAATGCTGTTAAGCAAGTAATAAAAATGATCAAGTTATTTACCGATTGGGAAAGATTTATTGATCTCGATGCAATATATCAGGAATTTGAGGAAACACTGTGGAACGAACTTGATTACCTGAAAGAAGGCAGCAATGCTGAGGTTATATCAGCTAACAGCAAAGATGATAAAGAACTTCTGATACCTGAAATAATTTGGGAATATACCAGACCCCGAGTTCTCACTATGGAGTATATGCGGGGAATTAAGATAACCAACTATGAGCAACTAGAAGAGGCAGGAGTAAACCGTAAGCTGGTGGCAGCCCACCTGTTAAATATCTATGTCCGGCAGATACTGGTGGATGGATTTTACCATGCCGATCCTCATCCCGGCAACCTGTTTGTTACCAGGGATGGGAAGGTTATCATGGTGGACTTCGGGATGGTAGGTTCTATTTCCATGGAACTGCGCAGTAATCTGGTGGATATGGTCAAAGCTATCGTGAGACGGGATTACGATACAGTAGTGGATTATTTAATTAAACTGGGATTTGTGCATTATCGAGCAGATAAAAATACTATAACTCGTGCGGTAGCGATATTTTTGGAACACATTCTGGGTGATACCCAGGAAATATCCAGTGCTGATCTGCATAATTTTCTCCAGGATCTGGAACAGCTCCTCTATGAGCAGCCTTTCCAGGTGCCGGCCAGGTTTACTTTCCTGGGACGTGCGCTGGGAACCCTGTACGGTATTTGTGTTGGACTTGATCCGGATATTAATTTCCTGGAGGTATCGAAACCATATGTAGATGAACTGTTGGGAAACGGGGGGGGCCTGCTCCAGGTGGTTAAGGAAAAAGCAGAATCGTGGGGATCTGCAATTATAGAATTGCCGCCTCTATTTGAAAGAGTACTGCAGAAAACAGAAAGAGGAGATATCACTCTCAGGATACCACTGCACGAATTACGTGACAGTATAGCTGATAACACTCGCAGTATCAAATCAGCAGCCTGGGCGGTAGCATTTGGCTTTACCTTGCTGACATCAGCCTATTTACTGGTGAATAAGCTGACTCAAGAATCCTATTGGGGATTTGGGTCGGCAGCTGTATTTTTGATTCTATTGTTAATAAACTCCATACCCCGCAGAAGAAGGGCTCCCCACCCTCCGGTAATGGTTAAAAGAGATAAATAAATTGATAAACCCTGGTCTTAAATCCAGTAATGACCAGGGTTTTTATTTAGGTTTAAAGAACTACTCATCATTAATTATCAAGGGAGAGGTGAAAACCAGGGTTAAACTCCCTCATTGAGCATTCACCCTACAACTTTAGAACTCGCTGCAAAATCACAGCCATTTCGGCCCGGGTAATATTGCTCTTGGGATTTATCCTGCTACCGTCTCCTTGAATTATTTTTGCTTTGACCAGGGAGGCAACTGCTTCAGATGCATAGTTGGATATCAGGCCCCGATCGGAAAAGGATTTCAGGTCGCTGCTGCTGCCGGATGGTATAGTAATGCGTGCTACCTCCAGGGACCTGGCTACCAGAACCATAGCATCCTGCCTGCTTATGCTGGCATTGGGCCGAAATTTGGCTCCATCTCCCTGGGCTATTCCTAGTGCTTTTGCTGCAGCGATAGCATCGTAATAATAACTGCCTTTGGGCACATCGGAGAAATTACCTTTGGCTGTTGCTTTCAAATCCAGGGCTCGATAGAGCATGAGCATAAAGTCACCGCGCGTTACACTCGAGTTAGGGAGATATCGGCTGCTGCCAATGCCGGTTACTACGCCCTCTTCATAGAGGTAATCAATTGCTTCCACCGCCCACGACAGATTGCTGTCCACATCCTTAAAGTACTTGGAACTGCTGCCGGTATCATTTACCGTTATCTTTAATTTGCCGGTATAAGATTCACCTTCGGTATCATACCCGGTATAGCTGATAGAAACCGTGCCGGTATAGCTGCTCTGGGGTACAAAGCTGATATATGAAATATAGGGCGTTTTGCTTCGATAGTACTTGGTGCTGGCGGAAACCGTTGAATCATATTTGGAAGAGGAAGTGTAATTGTAATAGAGCTTCCCGTAGGAAGAGGAAGGCAAGGTAAACTTTACATAGGAAAGGTTCTCGCCGGTTTCATTGTTGCAGGCGGTATTAAAATCAGATGCCACCAGCTTTACGGGGGTGTCATTGTTAGTAGAATAGGTGATGGTGCTGCTGCTGCTACCGGCAGTGACCGTTATCTTAAGCTTGCCGGAATAAGACTCGCCATCGGTATCATACCCGGTATAGCTGATAGAGACCGTGCCGGTATAGCTGCTCTTGGGTACAAAGCTGATATATGAAATATAGGGAGATTTGCTTCGATAGTACTTGGTGCTGGCAGATACCAGGGAATCATATTTGGAAGCAGAAGTATAATCGTAATAGAGCTTGCCGTAAGTAGAGGAAGGCAGAGTGAACTTCACATAGGACAGGTTCTCGCCGGTTTCATTGTTGCAGGCGGTATTAAAATCAGATGCCACCAGCT
>CAZBKS010000006.1:13097-14868 GCA_964492475.1 uncultured Syntrophomonas sp.
TTACGGGGGTGTCATTGTTAGTAGAATAGGTGATGGTACTGTCACGCGTGTCATTGACCGTTATATTGAGAGTTCCAACATACGATTTCTCATCACTGGTATAGGAAGTATAACTTATGGATACGGTTCCAGTATAACCAGTGTATGGTACGAAGCTGATATATGATAAATAAGGGGAACTGCTTCGATAGTATTTGGTGGAGGCGGAAACCAGGGAATCATAGCTGGAAGACGATGTATAATTGTAATAGAGTTTCCCGTAGGAAGCAGAGGGCAGAGTAAACTTCACATAGGATAGAGTTAAGCCGGTAGCATTTTGCAATGCGGTATTAAAGTTAGTTGCATTAAGCTTTACGGCGGTATTTTTATCAGTGGAGTAAGAAACCGTGCCGGTGTTGGTAACCGAGTCCACAGTGATATTTAAAACGACCGAACCTATCATAGTATCATTATCGCCTGAACCATAAGCGCTGACTATGTAAGATACGCTTCCAGTTTCGGTGGCCGCAAAGGTGAGCGTCCCAAGCTCCGAAGCACTGATCTTTTCGCCCAGTGAATAATTGCTATTTCCCAGTTTTAACGAGCCAAAAGAGGGATTACTACCGTTAATAACCACAGAGTTCAAAGCCCCTCCGTCGTTTTGCGTGTATTTACTGCTAAAATCAGCTGCCGAAAAGGAAATACTGCCCGGCAAGCTGGCCAGGGTGGAAGACTTGGAAATAGTGCCGGAAAAAGTAGGAGCACTATAAGCTGCTCTGACCACGTTGATACTGTACAAGGAGGTATATAAAGTTTCATCACCTTGCTTTCGATAGCTTACCGTCATTTGAACTGGATCTCCGTCAACAACAGCGGTTGAGCCGGAAAGGAAGCTGGCAATGGCGGTGGAATAGACAGAAGTGTCATAAGATATATCCAGGCCACTGGGTAAATCGACACTATCGGCATGGGCATAGGGTACCGTCAGAGTTGCTGTTTTACTGCCGCTGACATCTACCTCTGCAACGGCGGATGAGTGAGAGATTGAGGTTAGAACCATCTCATCATCATTGGCCAGGGCCGCTGCCGGAATAGTAGCAATCAACATCATCACCAGCAGCAGAAAAGTAATACCTCGTTTTAATAAATAGTTCATCTTGATACCTCCTAAAAAAATTCCGTTCAATAGACTTAATAGAATACAGACCCATACCCCTTCTGGGGATATTATCTGTTCAGCTAAATCGATAAGGGGATAATTGCCATTGCAGTATTAAACCGTTCTAGTTTGGTATGGTACTGCGCCTTTTTAACATCCATGACCGAACAAAAAAGTACGCCAATTATCCTTTATAGATATTACGTTATAAATAGTACCAACTTACACTGCTACTACCAATTATAACCAGAACAAGGCGAATATTGGAAGAGAAATATCGGTGATTAAACGGCTACTTGATTGCGCCCCATTTTCTTGGCCTTGTAAAGGGCATTATCAGCTTCTGTGAAGAATTCGGACAGGGAGTCCTGGTCAGAGGGACAGCTGCTGCTGATGCCGAGGCTGATAGTTATATGCTGGTCGATATTATTAACACTCATTCTGTTTATTTCTTGTACCGCATGGAGCATTTTGCTGGCTATAGTTTTAGCTGTTTCCAAGTCAGTATCGGGCATCACTACTGCGTATTCATCTCCTCCCAGACGTGCTACAAGAGATTGGGGGTTATTGAGTGCGGATGTTAATCAGATACTGATCTTCTTAAGAAAAATTTATCCTACATGGTGTCCAAAA
>CAZBKS010000007.1:0-14604 GCA_964492475.1 uncultured Syntrophomonas sp.
TCTTTCTTCCCAACTGTGCACAAATCTTTCATTATCAGCTCTCCATAGATCGTGAAAATCTATCGATATACTGCAGCTGTCTATATATTCGGCAATAACCTGATCATTACCAAACATAAATGCTGCTGCCCCATCTCCAAAGTGATTTTCAAAAGAACCAGCTGAATATCCCAAGCGGCATTCACCTGCAACTACCATAGTATTTAGACCCTGCTGGGCTGCGTCTACCCCGGCCAGAATAGCTGAGGAACCCGCCCGCAAAGAATCGCAAAAATCTGCCGTCCTAATGTCCAGCCTGGTATCCAGCACACCCGCAATGGTAGCGGCACTCTGTTTCTCTTTATAAGGAGCGGTAGTAGTAGCAAAGTACACTGCATCAATGGTTTTAGTATCCAGGTTGGCACTACAATCGAGGGCCGCCATAGCTCCCATGGTAATGCTGTCTTCATCATAATTGGCTACAGCCTTTTCGCCTTTGGGAACTGGAGCTCCGAATGTGTCCTTGATATGGGCTCGGTTAAGTCGGTTATAGGGAACATATGCTCCAAAACCAGTAATTCCAACCATTTGCTTACCTCCTCTTCAATTGTTTTGAATATCAGGGGGACCACCCGGTGCGCCATCCAACTGAATCCAACAACAAATGGCAGCCCCCCATATTTCACCTGATAATCGTTTTATCTTTATTTATTGGAATAGTCATAAAAACCTTTGCCGGTTTTAATTCCATAGTGCCCGGCCCGAACCTTGTTTTTTAATGCTTGAGCCGGTCTGAATTTGGGATCTCCAAACTCCTTGTAAAAATATTCGACTACATTCAACAACACATCTATTCCGACCAGATCACATAATGCCAGAGGGCCGATGGGCATGTTAGCCCCCAGTTTCATAGCTTCATCGATTGCTTCAACTGATGCCACCCCTTCGTCATAAGCATGAGCAGCATCATTCAAATAGGGAACCAGGAGACGGTTCACAATAAAACCCGGTGCTTCTTTGGCCGGAATCGGCGTTTTGCCAATCACCAGGCAGGTTTCCGTGGCCAGAGCAATGGTTTCCGGACTGGTTTCCACCCCGGGTATTACTTCTACCAGCTTCATTACTGGTACCGGGTTAAAGAAGTGCATTCCGACCATCTTCTCCGGCCTGCCGCTGGCTACTCCAATTTCTGTTATACTGAACCCGGAAGTATTGGAAGCAAAAACCGTATCCGGGGAACAGATCTCATTTAATTCCTTGAAAACCTTTTTCTTAATATCAATGTTTTCAACAATTACCTCAATGAGCAGATCACAATCTTTAAGATCACCGTTACTGACACTGATCTTAATATTATCCAGGTATTTTTTTAGATCCTCTTCACTGAGCTTGCCTTTGGAAACAGATTTTTCCCAGTTTTTTTTCATACCTGCCAGGGCCTTGTCCACAAACTTCTGGTCAATGTCCACCAGGATCACCTTCAGGCCGGCCTGGGCACCGACCTGGGCGATACCTGCTCCCATGGTGCCTGCTCCCAGTACACCCAGTTTCTTTACCGCCATATCTTTTCCTCCTCTATCTTATAGCAATCCTTTTTTCTTCATTAGTTCAGTCATAGGCCAGTAACTGTCTTCAAACATCTTCATAAAGGCTTCAAAGTCACCGGCC
Source organism: uncultured Syntrophomonas sp. (assembly GCA_964492475.1). Classification (GTDB taxonomy): domain Bacteria; phylum Bacillota; class Syntrophomonadia; order Syntrophomonadales; family Syntrophomonadaceae; genus JAAYJK01. The sequence continues at coordinate 1,648 of CAZBKS010000007.1, forward strand.
AGCACTTCTCTTCCATTCCCCAGATAAACTTTAAGCGGGTCCAGGGTACGCATAACCATTACCTGTTCCTCGGTAGGAGGTTCAGTTTCTATCAAATTTGGTGATACGGCCAAATCCCACTGTATGGAACGTTTAATATCCTCCAATTTGACTCCCGGATGGATCTTTTCCAGATACATCTCCCGGGTTTCATTATCGAATCGATATACACCCATGGTAGTAACTACCACATGGGGTCCTCCTCCCAGCAGTCCAGCCTTTTCCCGGGCACCCGGACCATCCAGGTGCCCGGGAGATGTAATATAATCGATTTTGTTTACAAAATTACGACCATCCTGGCGCATCATGATAATGGTGCGGTTGGCAGATGATGACAGGTCATTGGCTCCCCCGCTGCCCGCCAGACGCACTTTAAGGTTCTTATAATCCCCGATGCAGGTAGAATTCAGATTGCCGTATTTATCTATCTGAGCTCCGCTTATACAGGCGGCATCTACAAAACCGGCCTGCTGGGCACCCATTACCTCACGCTGGGTACCGGTATAATATGCCCTTTCATTATTTACGGCACAGTCTACACACATAGGCAATCTTCTGGGGGAAGGCCCAACTGCCCCGTATTCGACCATCATATTGAAATTGGGGGCGTGAGTGAACTTGGCAATGGTAGCTGCCATCAATGGCATTCCTACCCCTATGAAGCATAATTCTCCATCATTTATTTCCCGGGCTACTGAAGCCGCCATCAATTCCGGCAAAGAATAATCTTTTGCATACTCAGCCATTAATATCACCTCACCTCTCCAAATTTCTGATATTTGCCTTCACTGAGTCTCAAGCGATTCAAACGGTCATAACCTACCAATTGGCAGTACTCATCCCAATCTTTGGTGCCGTGTATATACTTATCAGACCAGGCATCAAAGCCTTCTTTGGTTGCAAATTGACGGTACGCATCCAATCCGAAAGCTAAATCGTGATGATAGAAGAAATTGGATTCCCGCCAGTGAGCTCCAAAAGGTGCCTGCACTACCGCATCCACGTAGTAGTAAGGTATCACGGTAAGGTTGGGCATACGACGAATTTCGGCCTGGGTAACTATCTCTTCTACACTGACTATGACCCTTTTAGAAGCCCTGGCCAGCAGATCGGTATTGCCATACAAGCCGAAACATTGAACATTACCAATTTCATCCGCCCGGGCACAATGCATGATGCCCACGTCAGGGGCGGCAGCGGGTACCAGAGATACCGGTTTCCCCGTATAGGGATCATCAATGACCTTGATCCGGGGGTTGTTTTTTATAATATCGGAACCCAATTGAGATTTAACCGGCATAAAATCCAAACCCATGGAAGCTGCTTCCCATCTCATTGCGCATCCATAATTGCTGTAGTCTTCAACTTCCAGGGGGCGGGGAATCCCTTTTTCCACTGCCCGCCGAAATACTTTGTCTTCACCTTCAATGCCTCCCCAGTTATAGGCCATCTCAATTTTGCTGACTAATCCTGCACCTATAAGGGCGGAAGACATTCCTATTTGACTGGTTATACTTAAACTGAGGTTTTTTATTCTATCCCTCTGACGAACAATTTCCCATATTAAAGCAGCCGGTGCAGCACTGACTGACATACCTAGATAACAGCCGTCTTGAATAAATTCTGCAATTGCTTCCTTGGCAGTCATAATTTTGTAGGCCGGCGGTTTAGCTTTCCCCTTCCGAATAGGAATAGGTTCAAACTTCATATAAATTCCCCTCCTTCAGTAAGTTTTTTTATATCTCTCTAGGAAAGAACGTCTTTGGCGATTATTACTCGCTGTATCTGCGAGGTTCCTTCGAATATCTGCAGTATCTTAGCATCTCTCATCATTTTTTCCACCGGATAGTCCCGGCAGAATCCATATCCTCCCAGTATCTGCACTGCATCAGTGGTGACCTTCATGGCCATATCGGCTGCATAGCATTTGCATATAGCTGACAGTTCGGCGGCCATCAAGCCTTCGTCCAGGAGCCAGGCTGCTTTCTGCCATAAAAGGCGCGATGCTTCTATTTCCATGGACATATCTGCCAGCATGAACTGAATAGCCTGAAAATTGGCAATAGGTTTACCGAAGGCCTTTCTCTCCTTGGCATAATCTCGGGCGAATTCAAAGGCGCCGCTGGCTACTCCTGACGAAGCCGATGCTATAAAGGGCCGCGAAGAATTAAATGACTTCATGGCCAGCTTAAAACCATCTCCTTCTTTTCCTACCAGCCACTTTTTGTGTACTTTTACGTTATCAAAAATAACCTCGGAAGTCTCCGAACAGCGCATGCCCATTTTATGTTCGCTTTTGCCAAAGGATACCCCTTCAGTGCTGGTATCCACGATGAAAAAAGACTGCGCGCGATTCCCTTTGCTCTTATCGTGAGTGGCCAGGACACATAATTGAGAAGCATGCCGGCCATTGGTGATGAAGCATTTGGTTCCATTAAGAATATAATAGTCTCCATCCTTCTTAACCGAAGTAGATACTCCTGCCACGTCAGATCCTGCACCAGGTTCAGTTACGGCATAGGCGGCCAGTTTTCCCTCATCACAGATTCTCGGGTACCACCAGTCCCACTGCTCTTCGTTGCCGCCATACAGAATCGGTTCTGAAGCCAGCATATTGGCCAATGGGGTAATACCTATTCCCAAACAGGCTTTGCATATCTCTTCACAGACCATACAGAGCGTTACATTGCCAAATGTCATGCCATTGTATTTCTCCGGTGCATTCATACAAAAAATACCCAACTCATGCATTTTCTTAACTTCTGGCCAGGGAAATTCTTCCGATTCATCATAATCATGTCTTACCGGAACAATTTCATTTTCAGCAAACTTTCTCACCGTTCGCTGTAATGCCAGCTGGTCCTCGTTATAAGTAAATCCAAAACTCAATTCCTTTCCCTCCTTCATGTTTAATTAATATCAATCGTCAACAGGTTTATGCTGGATCATTCACCCCCTCTATTCATACTGATTACTTATTTTCGCAATATACGTGCCAGAAAAAAATAAGAGCCAGAACCCCGATAATCAGGAATTCTCGCTCGATGTTTATTATTTCGTTATTTAATATTTATGGCATTAATACCAGTATTTTTCAGAATATTGCTCAGGCCTGGTTACGAGGTGCTGGTAGAAATAAAAGTGTTATGGCAAAAATGCCAGTCGGATGAAACGTTGTGGCAGAAATGCCAATTATCTAATGAATAGAATACTCTTTTTTTATGCATATGCCGAATTTTCTCAATTTTCTGTACAGCGAGGAAGGGTCCATATTAAGCTGCCTGGCTGCTCCAGGTACATCAAACTGACAATCTTCTATAATTTTGGCCAGCAATTTTTTTTCATATTCCTCCAACATGCCCTTCAAACTCTTTTCTTCGGATAAATCATTGAAATCAAATTTTTCCTCGGAGATGTTTATATGTCTGCTCGACAAAACTCGGGCTGCCTCCATTTCAGCGATGATTAGACTTCTCTCCAATACATTTTCCAGCTCCCTGACGTTACCAGGCCAGGTGTATTTACACAGCATCTGCAGAGCCTGCTCATCGATTTTCCTTTCGGTAATGTTTAAACGCTGGCTCAGGTTGCTTATTATATGTGGTGTTATCAAACGAATATCTTCAACCCTGTCTCTTAATGGCGGAATTTTAATATGCACTACATTTAAACGATAATATAAATCCTGACGGAAGCTGCCGGATTTCACCATCTTTTCCAGGTCACGATTAGTAGCTGCTATCACTCTTACATTTATTTTGGTGGGATGCACTCCACCTAATCTTTCCACTACCTGTTCCTGGAGCACAAAGAGCAGTTTGCTCTGCATATTAAGAGGTACTTCTGCAATTTCATCCAGGAAAATAGTACCCATGTCAGCCAGTTCGAATTTGCCCAGCTTACCACCCTTTTTGGCCCCGGTGTAGGCACCTTCCTCATAGCCAAATAATTCTGATTCCAGCAGAGTTTCGGGGATGGCGGCACAGTTAACCCTAACAAATGGTCTCTGACAGCGCCGGCTGGCATTATGTATAGCATGAGCAAAAAGCTCCTTGCCGGTGCCGCTTTCACCAGTAATGAGTACCGTAGTAAGCGGATGATTGGCCACCTGCTGGGCCAATACTATAATATCGTTCATGGCTTTGCTTTCACAATGAATATCCTCAAATTTATAGGCTGCACTGTGCAATCTATGAACCTCATCTTTATACATATTAAGATTGGATAAAATCTCGTCCAATATATTTTTGCCATCCCATATATTTAAGAACATAGTATAGCCAAAAACGCCGACAACCTGATCATTTTCAAAAATGGGCAGGGCCGTACCTATGGTATGGTGACCATTCACTATCCATTCATAACCCACTTTAGCTTTGCCGGTTTGCAGAGTAATATAGGCCCGGCTGTGGGGGGTTATCTCCAGTACATGTCGTCCCACCACTTGATTCCGGGATAAATTAAGGATTTCCAGGTAAGTTTCGTTAGTGTATTGAATGATTCCATCCCGATCTAAAAATATTACCGCCATATAACGATTCTGTTCAAACAGTAGTTCCAACATTTCCCAGTTAAAAATAATATCACCCCATTTCATGAGTTAATACTGGTTTTACATGGATTACCAGCTCTCTACAAAATAGTTGGTTTCAAAAAATGCAACTGTCTCTGTGCCTGGTGTTTTAGCGAAGAAGCAAAAAATACTGCTTGTATTCTGCTTGAAGAGATTTCGGTGAGTGGGCATCAGCTTAATATAACGCCAAAATAAAATTATCATTTCCGAAGTAATAAGCGGCTCCCGTTAGTTAATAATGGCTTCTAATATATATATTACCACTATATCCAGGTTATATCCAACTAGTTACTCAACCTTGGTAGCTGAAGTGGGAGATCAACTTTAATTCACCGCTATACTTCCGGGCTAAGCAGGAAACCATAACCGTAAACTCCCTGCGGCCCATTTGCACCTGTGACTGGATAGTATCCTTAGTTAACTGCAAAAAGAAAGGCACGACTCCAAGTGTATATATTTCTTGAAGTCGTGCGCAAACATTAAGAGGGTTATATTAAAGGGGGTCATAATTTATGGCAAGAAGATGCCCTCCGGGTCAACCTTGGTATAAAGGAGTTCAACCTCCTCTACTGATGGGGGCTCTGTCTCACCTTTGCACCGGGATATGTTCAGATCAAACATGCAGTTATCTTTGACCTGCTCAGCTGTATAGCCCGGGTGCACAGTATCCAGGTAGATTAAACCATTTTCGTCAAAGCGGAAAACTGCCATATTGGTTATTACAGCTGAAGGTCCGCCCTTGAAGTATTTACCATATATTTCTTGTTTGGGCGCGAATTCCCCGGATGGCCATTTATGCAAACGCCATCCCGGTGAAGTAATATAATCAACGTTTTCTTTAAAACGCCGTTTTTCCTGGACCATTATAAACACAGTCCTTTTGGCCAGCGAGTTAATATCAGGATTGCCGCCGCTGCCGGTGAATCTTTTTTCAGGAGCGGCATAGTCACCAACTACCGTAGTATTGACATTACCATACTGGTCGATCTCAGCTCCGCCCAGGAAAGCCAGGTCAACGTAACCACAATGCAGCTGGCCGTAGAAGGTTTCAGTTAAACCTGCGGCCATGCTGGCCTGGTAAGCACAGCGGGAATCTCCCACTGAGGTTGGCAGATCTATGGGCCTTCCATCAATACTGCCGGCTTCATAGATACATACTGCATTAGGGGCATCGACTAACTGGGCCAGCATGATGGCCAGCATAGGAAGACCGGTACCTGCAAAAACAATATCACCATCATTTACCTCCCTGGCCGCGGCAACTGCCAGCAGGTCAATGGGCTTATATTCTTTGGCGTATTCTTTTTTAGCAGTCATTATCTCGTCCCCCTTTTCATGGTTGTTGAGTAGCCTAACACGGAGTTTGCTTTCAAGCTTGTTAATCGGTTAACTCCGAGTTTTTCCACGTATTCTTCATGCCCGGATACTCCGAAAATCCATTCCTCTGCCCATTTATCATAGGCAGCCTTGCTCTTGGAGGCGGTATAGAACTGGCGGATAAAATCAGCGTCAACATCATAGAAGAATTGAGAACCAGTGGGATGTGCACCCCAGGGACATTCAACCACATAGTCGATAGCATAGCCGGTGGCTATATTCTTTTCCGGCTCCTGCCTGAGGTAGCTGTCCGGTACTATTTCTTCTGCTATTACGATAACTTTGTCAGCCGCTTTGATAACTTCCGGGTCCACATAAGTCTGTGAGAAAACCCGAACAGTTCCTTCGTCACCCACCTGAGAGGCATAAATTAATGCCCAGTCCGGATTGGCTGCCGGCATCAAAAGGATATTTCCCATGTCATACATAGGATCTTTGATAGTATCATATTTCTTTAGGGGTATCTTGGGATTGGAGCCGTCTCTTAAACCGGCTTTGCCCAGCATATCGAATTTGGGATTTAAAATGTCGGTACCCATTGACAGAGCGGTAGGGAAGAAAGGCAGTCCAAAAGCTCCGGCCAGCAGTCGGGCCACAACTTGACCGTGGCTGTAATCTTCAACCAGTATACTGCCTTCTACCTGTCCACGAGCCACAGCTTCACCAAGTTTACCATAAAGCTCATGTCCAACCCAGCAGGACTCCCACATTTTCACTGCACCGGCTCCAGCCAGCACTTCGGTATGAGTCCCCCCATTTACTTCGAAGAGATGCAGGTCTTTTTTGCCCTGCCTGATCATTTCATAGATAAGCGCCATCGGCCGCCGCCAGATGGTAAATCCACTAAAAGATAGAAAATCACCATCCTGAATCAAACTCGCAGCTTCTTTTAAATTGATTTTCTGTGGTTTTCCCATTCTCGAACCTCCTCCTCCATTTAATTACCTTACCTTGCCGGGTGTTGTAAATTTCCGCAAGCATTTCTATAATATAATTGAATCTATTGTGGGGTTTTATCCGGGAGAGCTTCATGGAAGTTCCCCCGGAAATCCCTTTTTTTCTACCATTTGCCTATAACTTCACGGCCTATGATCATTCTCTGGATCTGGTTGGAGCCTTCATAAATCTGAGTGATCTTAACGTCTCTCATCATGCGTTCAATGGGGAATTCTTTGCAATAGCCATAACCACCCATAAGCTGTACACAGTTGGTACATACTTCCATACCGGTATCAGTGGCAAACTTCTTGCCCATGGAAGCCTGAGCATTATGAGGCAGTCCATTATCTTTGAGCCAGGCGGCACGGTATATCAACAACTGGGCTGCATCCAGGGCGGCTGCCATATCAGCCACCATAAACTGAACCCCCTGGTTAGCGGCCAGCGGTTTGCCAAACTGCTGTCTCTCCTTGATATAGTTGATGGTGTATTCCAGAGCCCCCTCACCGATGCCCAGACCCTGGGCACCAATGGTGATACGTCCACCGGCTAACAGCCCCATGGCTACCTTGAAACCGTCATTGATTTCACCCAGCACATTCTCTTTGGGGACTTTAACGTCCTCAAAATAGAGCTCAACTGTCGGTGAACCGCTCATGCCCATTTTTTCAACCGGTTTGCTCATGGTAAATCCCGGGGTATCTTTTTCGATAATCAGACAAGTAATCCCCCGGCCCGAAGGCTGGCTAGGATCAGTTTTCACGAATGTACAATAAGTAGTAGCTACCCCACCATTGGTGATGAATATCTTGCTGCCGTTGACCAGGAAGTGATCGCCCTTGTCTTCAGCCTTGCATTTGAGTGATGCAGCATCTGAGCCGGCATTGGGTTCGGTGAGAGCATAGGCTCCTACGATTTCCCCGGTGGACAGAGCCCGCAAATATTTCTCTTTCAATCTCTGGCTGCCATACAGATAGGTGCTCATACATCCCAAGCCGGTATGTACGCTCATAATAACGGCAGTAGAAGCGCAGCACTTGGCTATCTCTTCTACAAATATAGCAAAGTCCAGGTATGAGGCTCCTGCGCCACCCCATTCCTCCGGGATCGGCAGTCCGGTCAGACCCAGGTCGGCCATCTTCTTGAAAGTAACCATCGGAAATTCGTGGGTTTTGTCTAGCTCTGCTGCCAGTGGTTCAATTTCATTCTTGCAGAATTTTCTAAACATATCTCGCATCATTAATGATTCTTCGCTCAAACTAAAATCCATAAAATCTCATCTCCCTAATTCTATTTACCTATAAAGTTGGCTTTCCTTTTCTCAACAAAAGCCGCCATACCTTCTTTTTGATCCAGAGTAGCAAAGCATAAACCGAATAAATCTGCCTCGATGCTCATGGCCCGGTCTATATCGGTCTGCATACCTTCATTAACCGCTACTTTGCAGAATCTTACTGAGCATTGACCTTTGGCAGCAATCCTTTTTGCTATTCCCTTTACAAAGTCCATCAGGTCTTCTTTAGCAACCACCTGATCAACTAAACCGATCCTCAATGCCTCCATGGCATCTATGGTATCACCGGTATACAGGAGCAGCTTGGCCATACCTGGTCCGACAATTCTGGGTAAACGCTGGGTTCCGCCAAAACCCGGGGTAACCCCCAATCCTACTTCAGGCTGGCCGAATTTTCCTTTTTCCGAACTTATCCGGATATCACAGGCCATAGCAAGTTCGCATCCGCCACCCAGGCAGAATCCATTTACTGCCGCTATAACCGGTTTTTCCATGGACTCTATCAGACGAAATACGGCTTGCCCCAATAAACCGAATTCGCGCCCTTCCATGGCATTGATATTGACCATGAAACTTATGTCAGCTCCAGCCACGAATGACTTATCTCCAGAACCGGTGATGATCAATACATCGATAGATTCATCATCCCGAACATTTTCTACCGCGGCCTTGATCTCGAGCAAGGTGTCTTTATTAAGAGCGTTTAAGGCTTTCGGCCGATTGACACTCAAAACAGCTACTCTGTTATCCTTTTCCAGTAAAATGTTGGCAAATTCCACCTTCACTCCTCCTTCCTGCAGTTATCAAACCTTATTATCTTTACTTATAGTCGAATATTCCTTTGCCAGTTTTCCTGCCCAGCCAGCCGGCATTGACATACTGTTTTAGTAAAGGAGAAGGACGATATTTAGGATCTCCGTACCCGTCATACATTACATTGAGGATAGAGAGAATAGTATCCAGTCCAATCAAATCTGCCAGTTCACAGGGTCCCATGGGATGATTCATCCCCAGCTTCATTATGTTGTCGATGTTTTCGGCCGGAGCTACACCTTCGTACAGTTCCCACAGAGCTTCGTTGATCATAACCTGCAGCACCCGGTTGGATATAAAGCCCGGCACATCTTTACACCATACCGGAACTTTGCCCATCTTTATCGAAGCCTCTTCTACAATCTGGTAAACCTCATCAGTAGTGGCCAGACCCCTGATTACTTCTACCAGTTTCATTACCGGAACCGGATTCATGAAATGCATGCCGATAACCTTATCCGGTCGCTTGGTAACTGCTGCGATTTGAGTAATGGGCAGGGATGAAGTATTGCTGGCCAGAATAGCATGAGGAGGTGCTATGCTGTCCAGTTCTTTAAACACTTTTTCTTTGATCGCAAAATTTTCTACTATGGCTTCTATTATCAGGTCGCAGTCAGCGGCATCCTGCAGGCTTACGGACGGTTTTATCCGGCCTAAAATAGCCGCTTTTTCATCCTCAGTCATTTTCCCTTTGGATACATTGCGGGACAGATTTTTGTCTATTACAGCAATGCCCTTATTTACCAGATCCATATTTATATCATATTGAACGGTTTCCCAACCGGTCTGAGCTGATACCTGAGCGATTCCTCCACCCATCTGACCGGCTCCTATAACCATAACTTTCTTTATTTCCACCGAAATTCGCCTCCTTATCTTGTATAAGCAATGAAAGATTATTTTATGGCTCAACCTTTATCAGCATAGCATCGCCCTGTGCATGACCAGCGCAAATTCCGCATACACCAATTCCCCCGCCCCGACGACGCAACTCATAAGCCAGGGTCATAACTATTCTGGCTCCAGTTGCTCCGATAGGATGACCGTAAGCAATAGCACTGCCATTTACATTAACTTTTTCGATCATCTCTTCTTTGCTCATTCCCAGAACGGCCCGGGCAGATGTCAGAACCACTGCAGCAAAGGCTTCATTGATTTCTATCAGGTCCACATCCTTGTAGGTCAAGCCGTTTTGATCCAGTACCTTCTTAATGGAAAGGCCAGGCACGGTAGCGATATCCTTGGTGGGCTGTGATACTTCTGCGTAATCCACAATGGTAAACAATGGTTTTAAGCCCAGCTCGTTAGCTTTTTCCCGGCTCATTAAGAGGCATACATCTCCACCGTCATTGACCCCAGGGGCATTTCCAGCGGTTACACTGCCCGGTTCACCAGTCACGGTACTCTTGTGATTGAATACCGGCGGAAGCTTGGCCAGACCTTCCATAGTAGTCTGAGGTCTGGGCCCTTCATCTTTCGCAAAAATTTCTTTGCCTTTTTTGATTTCAACCGGGAAGATTTCATCATCCAGTCTTCCTGCTGCCATAGCATCAACCGCTCTCATCTGGGAAATGAATCCCCATTCATCATTATCCTGACGGGTGAAGCCAAATTCATCAGATGTTTCAGATCCATGGATAGCCATATGGCGGTTATAGAAAGCATCCCACAGGCCGTCATAGACCATCAAGTCTACACAGGGGGTATTAAGCAGGCCCATGCGCTGTCCATATCTCATATTCGGCAGTGAATAGGGGCAGTTGCTCATGCTTTCCTGCCCTCCGGCTATTACTATATCTGCTTTGCCCAGCATAATGGCTTGAACTCCCAGATCAATAGTCTTTATACCGGAAGAACAAACTTTGTTAACAGATATGGAAGGAACTGCTTCCGGCAGTCCGGCCAGGATGGTAGCCTGGCGTCCGGGTATCTGACCGTTTCCAGCCGGCACTACCTGACCCATGTATACATAATCAACGTCTTCGGGTTTGACCTTGCCATTGGTCCTTCTAAGTACTTCCTTTATAGCCAGTGCACCCAGTTGCGGGGCATCATATTCTTTTAATTTTCCGCCCACTACTCCATAAGGAGTACGACATGCTTCTACGCATACCACTTCTTTAAAATTCTTGTATATGTTGCCTACATTTCTGCCCATACCTTCATAAGTACATTTTCTTTCCCCGAAACCGGTTACCGGTATTTTCTTCTGGTAATCGGCTCTTTTCATATCTAATTTTTGAACATAATCCGACATTACTATTCCTCCCCTTTTCTAAAAAATCCACGTCTGTCAATTGAAATATTGGCACAGCTCAAGCCTGTGCCGTCAGTATTGATCTGCAATTCCACCTCCTTCCCAATAAAAAAACCCCACAGATTATAATGAAATAATCTTGTGGGGCTCCAAGGCTCTCATAGTTATATTAAATTAATGCTGATATTTCTTTATCTTTCCAGAACCGGTTTAACTGTTAGAGCGAACCTTCTTGAGGCAATAGATTGATTTTCAGTCTGCAATAAGTGATTGCTCGCACCGCAACGCGGGCATTTTATTTCCAACTCCACATTACCCCGGTATTTCCCCAGCAATTTGTGGCATTTTCTGCACCTGAATTCCTTCATATCACCCTCACTCCTTCTTTATATACTTCATTCAGAAAACAACAGCCCCATCCAATAGATTAATAATGGATGGGGCTCTAAGGCTCTCTAATAAAGGTATTTTATTGACTTATGACCGACTACTGGCATCAACCTCTCTTTTCTCTGATTCTTTTAACTCCACTGCCTTCCTTAAGTAAACTATCATCCTGCCAGTAGACCTGGTTATTATATCCGCACCGGGGACATTTTATTTCTAGCTGCTTGCAGTCTTTATATTTTCCCAATAAACGATTACAGTTTTTGCACCTGAAGTCTATCACTGCTATGCACCCCTTCCAGTTTAATTGATCTACCGGGATAACGGTCAGGGGTGAAATTAGTAATAAGACGCTATCCCTACCTCCAGTGCAATTCCAAAAATGGCTAGCTGGTATTTTTATCTATATAATTGGCTTGGCTCCTATATATTATGAGTATATTATCAAGGATATGTCTCTACCTGTTATTATGCAAAAAGCCTGCCAACCCTTAAAATCTGTAGTTGATTTGACTATACGGCCTTTTGTGGAAATTTATCGACTTGTTCCGCCGTTTACAACCGTTGCGCAATGGCAACAGCCTGAATGAAATATTAATCTTATTTTATTGTTAATTGTCACAAATTAGATTTATTGAGCTGGAATTGTAATTGTTCGATAGATGGACCATGCATAGATAGGGGAACAGTTTTTCGGGGCAGCTTCTGTTGCATTGTGGCAGCGCAAGTTGCTATTTAGCAACAATCGCATAATTAATTGCTGGTATCCTTAACGTTTAAGCCATATTTAGCAGCTTTTCTGACAATTGTTGACGCATTTACCTTCAACGCGCCTGCCATCTGCCGGGTAGTTCTATAATTATTATAGGCTCTTTCCAGCAACTGCTTCTCAGTACTTTCGACAGCTTCACGCAGAGGAATCATACCTCTAACTAAAACCTGAGAAGAATGATTCAGGGCATTTTTATCAAACTGAAAAGGCAAATCTTCTTTACTGATAACATCATGAGGAGTGACTACTATCATTCTCTCAATAAGGTTTTCCAGTTCCCTTACATTACCCGGCCAGTTGTACCCCATAAAAAGATCAACCACTTCCGCAGCCACCCTCTTGTTCATATTGTATTTACGATTGAAGATCTGAACAAAATGAGTTATCATTGGCGGAATATCTTCTCTCCGGTCCCTTAAAGGGGGCACATTCAGCGGCACTACGTTTAGACGATAGTACAAATCCTCACGAAACTCTTTGTTTCTTACCATGTCCGCCAGATTGCG
>CAZBKS010000008.1:0-14259 GCA_964492475.1 uncultured Syntrophomonas sp.
TTACTAAAACACATATCCTCCCCGGTATCTGAGGGATTTTTATACACTTTGAGAAGTCTTGTGGAAACAGTCCGGGGTGCTTGACTTGCATTTCAGTCTGGTTATTAATAAAATATACAGGTACAGGGAAGATTGGAATACACTGACACCGATGGTCCTGCGTGGACATGTGGGTATAGGCAGGGCAGCAGGGGATTTCCCTTACTTGCGATACGGGGATAACCTGATAACGAAAGCTTTCTTTCGCCAGGCAGAAAAGAACCGGGAAGCAAACAACAGAATCGTCCCCGTGTTTGGTTATGAGATTAATTGGGGGGGAGCAGGCTTGAATTTAACAGAAATAATCATAAGCAAGAACGGCAAATGGTATTTTGGGAATGCGGAAATGTTTCGCCGAAATATACTTAACATATTGGCAGCACATATTGAGAGAAGTAACGACGGAAGCTACTGTATTAAACTGGGCGAGGACATTAACCCGATAACCGTAGAAGATGTTCCTTTTCTGGCCAGCGGTTATGTACAGGAAGATAGTGGTGCCATTAAATTGGTTTTTCATGATCTGCAGGAAATGATATTGGAAGGAGAGCAGAAGATTTATTTTAAGGGCGATGTTCCATATATAAGTTTCCGCTGGGAGGCCGATACCAGGTTGAGCAGGGGAGTATACTGGAAGTTAAGCGATTTCTTTGATTTCCGAGGAGAAGAAGTGTATATAGTGCCGCCTGCCGGTCAGGGAGTAAATTAATTTACCAATAAGGAGAGTCTTTCTGTAGGCGTGGTAGCTCAGTTTCCATCGATGCGTACTCATAAAATGCCAATTTTGAAGCATTGGAACGGTTCAAAAAACACCCCTCGGTTAGGGAATTGAATATTGAATATTAATTAAAAGAACTTGGTACTGCCCGCAGATTAGTCAAAACGATACGAGAAACGGTCATGGGGCTCGCATTGCTTCCCAGCCGGTTCGTATTGGTAGCCGATGAACGGCTTGCTCTTCAAGGGATACACAAAGCACTGGTGGACAGCTATATCGTTTTCTATGTTCATATCTGAAAAGGATAAAATGGTTAAAATAGTTAGGATTCTATACGTCTGACGGAATTGGATTGATTTATTATAGATATTGTTAGCTGACTTGGTCATCACCATAGATTAATAAAACCCCAAAGATATTTGTTTGGTAAATACCAAAAACAGGACAAAACCCGCATGGCAAAAATCTGTCATGCGGGTTTTTAAATTTGCTTTCCCAACAGAAATAGCCTAATTCTTTGCAGCTTTTTAGCCAGTGGCTACACCACTGGGGAACAATTGGTGTAGCCACACGATCAAGACAGGGGATATAAGGCTTTGGGTCCAATACAGGACTGTCGTGGACGGCATCAATGTATGCCAATCCGATAATGGCTTGTTCCTTGTCTATATATGTTGCTAACGTGCAGGAAAGCGCCAGGGGGTTGGGGCGTTCCGGCGAACGGGTGGCAAATCCTTTCGTTATTTATTTACGGTACCAATGTCTCTTTGAACGCTAACGGGACGTTCGAGGTTTGTTGAATCTACAGTCTGGAAATATGGGGCGGGCGAAAATAATCGGCTGGGTAAGCCAGCAGTTCATCTAATTCCTTGATCATTACGGCTTTGTCACGGGGGATGAGACCGTTGACATTAGCGTAGTTAGCCATATGATCGCTTAACAGCACACTATTTTTGCATTCCAAATTATCTATTAAGAGTCTTATTTCCTGCAGAGCTTGATGGGCAGTTAGAAGCTGGAAGGAACCGTTGGAATAGTCTTCATATAATGGGGCATCGGGGTATGGTACCAGAGTTCTGATGCGAATAAAATCCGGGCTAAATTGATTCAGGGTTTTGGCACTATTGACAGCATGCTCTCTGGTCCTGGCTAAGCCGCCAATACCAGTAAGATAATACTCGCTGACCTGGATACCTGCTTCTTTAAGCTTATTGCCGGCCGCAATTATCTCCTGGGAAGTTGTTCCCTTGCATATCCGGGCCAGGGTGATATCGTCTCCGCTTTCCATGCCGGTATGAACCCGGCGTAAGCCAGCCTGGTAAAGCCGCTGCAAATCATCCGGACTCTTCTTGTTTACAAACCTGGAAGAACCATAAACAGTTATGCGGCTGAGATGGGGAAACAGCTCCCCGGCATACTCAAATATTTCCACCAACTGATTGGTTCTCATAACTATGGTATTCCCATCCGGAAAGAAAAGCGATTCTATAAATTCTCCATAATAATTGCGCGCGGCCAGAAGATCTTCCTTTATATCGTTTACTGGCCTTATCCTGAATTTGACATCTTTATACATATTGCAGAATGTGCATTTATTATGCGGGCAACCAATTGTAGCCTGAATCAATAGACTGCCTGCTTCACTGGGGGGACGGTATACAGTACCTTCATATCGCATAGACTGACCTCCTTTATACCAATAAGATTAACAAATATACCTGCTTTTTGAAAGGTGAAGAGCGAGGAAACATCAAAAATTGGTAGTTGTATTCTGGATGAGGAGAAGGTATATTTTAAAATAGGGTAATAGTGGGGGGAGAAGCTTATGCCGGTTAGAGCATTAATAGTAGATGATGACCACAAAGAAAGAATTGTACTAAGGTATCTTTTAGAACAGTTTAAAGACGTAAAAATTGTCGGAGAGGCAGCGCACGGTTTGGAAGCCCTGATGCTTTGTCAAGGGAATAAAGTAGATATTGTTTTTCTGGATATTGCTATGCCGGAAATGGATGGACTGGAAACTGCATTTAAACTTATGGAAATGAAGAATCCTCCTTTGATAGCTTTTGTAACTGCCCAAATCGGTATGGCAGTTAATGCTTATGAGTTGGGGGCTCTGGATTACATTGTAAAACCTATTGAGCAGAGCCGCTTGGATAAAACCATTGAAAGGGTAAAAGAGAGGATAGCTCACCAGGATTACATAGAAGACATTGTTAAACAACGGTTGAAAAACCGTATTGATTATATTATGGCCAGATATAATGAGGATAAAGTGCTTTTTGAAAGACTTCCAATTAGAGAAAAAGGCAAAATAACTCTTGTTAGACATGAGGATATTATCGTTTGTGAAAGCCAGGGAAAGAAAGTATTCATATGTACCAGAAAAGGAGGTTACCTTACCAATTATACGCTTAACCAACTGGAAAAATGTCTTGATAACGCTTATTTCTTCAGGGTTCATCAAGCTTATCTGGTTAACTTGAATTTTATTCAGGAAATTAAGAATTTTGGCGAAGGATCCTATATGCTGAGATTGGATGTATGCCAGAGGGATATCACCTTAAGCCGATCCAAACTGCGTTTATTAAGGGAAAAGATGGGTATATGATGCAATATTCCGGAAAAATGACTGAATATACCTGAAATAGTGCAAAGTACCGGAGATTGAAAATAGTTGGAGATAGACCAATGCCCTTGAGAATACAGTTATAGAGGTGCCAGGGACAGGGTTAGGAAGATATCTGTCCTGATTTTATTACCCTAATTATCTGCAAGCCATAAAATAGCTTTAGATTGTTATTTTTGCAACAAAGTATCCGTTATATAAAACGAAGTTATGCCAAACTAGAGAAAAAAATCACAAAATGATTTATAGTTAAAGTAACACGAGAAGGGACGTTGAAATTTTAGTGGAAGGAGGAGAAACTACTACATTGCAGTCGGGGTATTGAACGGATAAATTTCGCCGGCTATTATTAGATTGGAAATGTAATATATTTACAATAATATAGATGGGTGCAATGTATCATAGTTTGGAAGCTCTGTTTTTAGAATGTTGTACGGCTAAGGAAAGATCGGAGTGATGCTAATGATACCGTTTTATATGCTTGAGCGTTACGAAGGGAATGAGCCCTTGTTTGAGCTGGTTACCATGTCAATGGTATCGACTTATGCTGGTGAGCCGTTACATGTCCACGCAGAAGGATTAAGGGGAACGGGAAAGACCACCATAATGAGGAGTTGCCGTAGTATCTTACCCAATATCACACGAATTAAAGGCTGTATCTATAACTGTGACCCGGAAAACCCGCATTGTCCTAAGCATAGGAATATGACCCCGGAAGAGATCGGTGCTCTGGGAACTGAAGATATTCCCATGCCGTTTTTAGAAATATCTCATTCAGCTAAGGTGGGTACGGTAGCAGGAAGTATTGATCTGGCCCGGCTCACTGATGCAAGCAACCCGGCAGCTCAGCTTCTGCCAGGTTTAATACCGCAGGCCCATCGGGGAATAATATTTATAGACGAAATAAACCGATTGGCGGACACTTCTCCGGAAATTACTGATATACTATTGGACGTTATGGGTAATAAGCCCGGACACCTGCAGATAGAAGAGGCCGGTCTGCCAACCGTAGATATTTCTGTTAGTGTTTCCGTTTGGGCGGCTTCTAATCCGGATGAGGATCCCGGTCCTTTGGAGGAAATCAGAAGACAGTTATCAGACCGTTTTGATCTGGTATGTTACATGGGAAGACCCGATTCGGTAGATGTTCTAGCTCATATGCTGGAAGAGAATTCCCATCAGCACAAGATACGCAACGCTACCAAAAGGGGCAGTAATGTCTATGATGAAAGTAAAAATATTAAATACCGCGATGATATAGTTAAATGGGCTGAACAGTACAGCAAGACTGATTTACCGGATTTCCTCAGGAACTTCATAGCCCGGCTTTATATCAAACATAATCTGGAGAGTATAAGAGCTATTGAAGCTATGCAGCAGGGAGCCATATTGCACAGTCTCATTAAAAACAAGGATAAAGTAATGATTGCTGATGTGACCCGGATACTGCCGCTGGCCCTTAAACATCGGGTGGATGGTGACACGCTGGTGAAACTGATTAACGATGTGGAGAGCAGAGGATCAAGAGAAGGTATATTGAGCTTCAAGAATAAACAGAACAAACGAGTAGAAGAAGAGGAAGAATATTTTCAGCATAACGCACGCGCATTAAAAGATATGAGCCGGAGCGAGTTGGTTAATACTGAGAAAGATTTGACCCCAACTCACGGATAAGGTGGTGGACTAAATGCTGGGTGAAAGGACTAACGTAGATAAAGCTGCTTCAGTCGGCAATTATCTTAACCTTTATTTTGGCCAGAATCAGGGCGTGAGGCTGGGAGAGAGTACGGTAGCCAGCTGCAAGGCTCATGCCCGTATGCCTGAAAAAAGAGTTAAAGGACAATTGAAAATTCTCGTTAATCGTGACGCCGGCAAGGTTTTCCTGGATTTTGTGGAAGATGGCAAGGTAGTTCATATAGATGTCTATCACCGACCTGGCAAAATTGATCCACGGGTCATTGCCAGAGCCATATTTACTGCCATAGACGAACACTTTCTGGAAAAAGATCCCCAACTCCGTTATGCGGAAGATGAAAGATTCAATATGGTTATCGCTTATGCCAGCAAGATATATATAACTACCAATCAGGGTAGAGGTACCCTTTATAATCTGCTGCAGGATGAAGTTGAAACCTTTGCTGAATACGATGAAGGCTGGGACCATGTTCACATCCTGGCGCAGCTTGATCGTGAGGATTATTACCTGGTTTATATTATTGCTGAAGTAGTAGAAGAGGTTATATTAGCTAACGGGATCAAACTTTCTAAAGTGCGAAACATTATTCATGGCAATGAGAAACAGGCTCAGGATAGTTATGCCGGTTACATTAAACTGCCTTGGAAGCATTTTAAGGGGCAGCAGGCGCGGCACCTGCCGGAAAAAGAAAATGTCAATCAACTGATTATCAAACTGGCCGAAAAACTTGGTGGGGTTGAAGAAATCCAGGAGTTCATGGAGAACTATTCTACCAACATATTTAAGCGCAAAGGTATACAACAGCAGAAGAAAAAGTGGGGAGATATAGAACATGATGTTCAACAGCTTGAAGAGCTGGGAATATTAAAGGATACACCCTTTGGCAAAATTATGACCGGAAAAGGTTTGAAACTTAAAGAATTCGTGATAAACCACAAGTGTGAGTTGGAAACGGAGATTCGTCGCAACACCAGGAGACTGCCTTCAGGTGGGGGGGGACGATTTAAAAAGCTGGGTCAGATAGACCGCAAAACATCCAAAGTTGAGTACACCAACCGCAATAAGACTGTGAATAATCCGGATCAAAACTGGTCAGGTGACCTGGCAGTTCCCGAAACTGTTATACAGGCTTTGAAGAATAGTTACCTGAGGGGTGACGATCATTTTACGATAAAAAAGCAGGATCTTCATTATTATGAGAAAAAGAGTTATGTACCGGTAGATATTTGTCTGCTGATTGATGCCAGCGGCAGCATGGCCGGAGATAAAAGGCAGGCGGCGTGCTTTTTAGCAGAACACCTTTTATTAACCGGAAAAGAAAAAGTAGCCGTAGTCACTTTTCAGGAAAGAGGAAGCAACGTAGTAGTACCTTTTACTCGCAAGCAGCTGGTACTAAAACAGGGTTTGGCTACCATAAATCCAGCCGGGCTCACTCCCATGGCTGATGGTATTGTTAATGCCGTTAATCTTATTAAGAATAGTAAAGTACGCAACCCCATGCTGGTTTTGATAACTGATGGTATTCCTAATATTCCTCTCTGGACCCTGGATGCCAAAACCGATGCCCTGGATGCTGCTGCCCTGATAGCCAAGGAAAAAATTCGCTTTGTATGTATTGGAGTTGAAGCACATCGGTTTTATCTGGAAAAACTTTCGAAGCAGGCAGAAGGCGTTGTATATCTGGTAGATGATTTGAATAAAGATAATCTTATTAACATAGTCAGAATGGAGAAGCAAACTTCGTCTGATAACAAACTTGCATAATTGTCGACTTATTTTATTTGACAATATTCGTGGTTTTCGGCTAAAATTTTAGTAGAGTTAGAGCGGTTACAATATTCGCAAAAATCTTCGTAGTAATATTCTTGTTTTAATAACTCCTCCTTCATGTTGAGCACCTTAACAGGTGCTCATTTTCTTTTTATTGAATATATTAGTCATAAAATTGAGACTAGCTTCGTATCTTAGTAAAGAAACTGAGAAAGGGGGCTGGGAATAAATGGATAAAAAAATTATGATTTTGGTTGCTGTTATAGTCACCGCTGTCTGTCTTATCAGCGGAGGTTGTTCTACTTTTGCCGGCGATAACAGTCTGAAAGCCTGGAAGGAATTACTGAGCTTGACGCCTGAAACGGATACGGTCAACGATAATAGTGGTACAAGTCTGGAAGATCTGCTGCTGGATAAGCAGGCAGACCAGCAGGATACAGAGGAATATGTTGTGGTTTCACTGTATTATGCAGATGCCACCGGCAGCCGCCTGGTATCTGAGGATAGGAAGATTATTAAGACGGAAGGAATTGCGCGTCAAACCCTGCAGGAACTCTTTAAGGGACCGGAAAATACAGAGTACTCAAGTGTTTTTCCGGAGGGGACTAAACTGCTGGACATTAATATTAAAGAAGATGGGCTTTGTATTGTTGACCTCAATTCCGAGGTGCGGCAGGTAAAAAATGAGCAGCAGGAGAGACTTATGGTTTATGCTATTACTAATACTCTGGGTAAGTTTCCCTCGGTTCAAAGGGTTTCTTTCATGATTGATGGTCAGCCCAGCGAAAAAATAGGAGGTTATATCGATCTTTCCAATCCGGTTGAACCAGACTACACCAAATAAAGCAGAGCTGGCAGAAGGGGCTGTCCCTAAAAGGCAGGAATGGAGCCTGAGCTGCACCCTTTAAGCAGCCTTGGTTCGAACTACCATCGGACTGAGGCTGTTTAGTTTTGCCGGTAATCTTCCGTAATTATAAAAATGGATGTAGTTTCTTAAGGGCTTCCAAGGTTTAGCATTTATTGGGGATATAACGAGCCGAAGGGATTGGATATCACCAGTATGCCGGCTCCCATTTCAACTCGTTATGCCGGGATAGGATTTGAAATCGATACCAGTGACTCAGGGGGGCACGTGGATCTTGATGATGTTTCCCTGGTAGCCCTGTAGAACAGCATCCTGTTTCCGTCAATGGAGAAAACATAAGAGGTGTCCCCTTAGTACCAGAGACCAGGGGGCGCCTCTTTTTTTTGATGGATAAAACTAAAATATTTTCGAAGCATAGCCGGGTTTAACTTTATATAGAATATATCTAGTAAAAGTGTTAAATTATTTATTGGGTTATTTTTTGCGGTCCTGTCTGTAATGGTTTATTATCTGCTTAAGCTGATGCATAAACATAAATGCTATTTAACCTATAACCGTGACTATAAAAAGAGGTGTTGATATTGGGAAAAGAAAGCCCCATTGGGATTTTTGATTCCGGTGTCGGAGGGCTTACAGTAGTGAAGTCCCTGCTGGAACGATTACCCGGGGAAAGCTTTATATATTTTGGAGACACGGCTAATGTTCCTTACGGCAGTAAAACTGAAGAACAGCTCATGACTTATGCCAGAAATATTTTGAATTTCCTTATTGGTCAAGGAATTAAGGCCGTTGTTATAGCATGTGGAACACATTCTTCCGTGACCCTGCCCAGGCTGGAAGGACAATACGATTTTCCTATGCTTGGTGTTGTTAAGGCAGGTGCAAGGTCAGCCTGCCGCTTGAGCAGGAATTCAAGAATAGGAGTCATGGCAACACAGGCTACTGTCAATAGCCAGGCCTATACCAGAGAGATAAAGAAAATCAATCCCCAATGTCAGGTTTTTGAAGCTGCCTGTCATAAATTTGTGCCGCTGGTTGAAAACGGTATGCTGGACGGGGATGAGATCAGGGAAGCTATCCAGGAGTACATTGCTCCGCTGCTGAACAACAGAGTAGACAGCCTGGTTCTGGGTTGTACCCATTATCCTTTTTTAGCCTCTCCTATTAAAGAATTTGCTGGCTGCGATATAGAACTGGTCGATCCTTCATTTGAAACTATAGAAGAACTAAGAGAAATTCTTCTGCGAGATAATCTGGTTAATGACAGCGGGGATTGTCCTCTGAGACAATTTTATGTAAGCGGTAATGACGAGTCATTTTATAAAGTGGGCAGAATACTACTGGGTGATATGATCAAAACTGTAGAACGTAAAACGTTGGACTAAGGAGTGAGGTTGATATAGTAGAAGGGATAGTATATGGAACTTATAATAATAGGGTGCTGGGCCCCTTACCCGCCAGCAGGCCAGGCCTGTTCCGGATATCTGCTTAAAGACGAGCATACTCATATTCTACTGGATTGTGGACACGGGGTAGTCTCTCAGCTGGGGAACTATATGGACCTGGGTGATATTGATACCGTGATAATCAGTCATTTTCATCCCGATCATTATGTAGATTTATATGCATTACGTCATTATATAAGGGGGGCTATTTATCAAGGGCGGAGAACTAAGCCGCTTGAAGTATGGCTGCCCGGCAAACCTGGGGAAAAGTTTGATTATTTTGCTTCCCTTCCTGAGCTCGAAGTCAGGGAATTGAAGCCTGGGGTATGCCATAGCATAGGTTCTTTACAAATTGGATTTCATAAAATGCTGCATACCGTTACATCTTTTGGAATTGAAATTAATAATGGCAGCAGCAGAATTTTCTACAGCGGAGATACTGCATTTAGCGAAGAAGTTCAACGGGCGGCTCAAAATGCCGACATACTGCTGCTGGAAACCAGCATGATGAGTAAAGACTCAGCATATGCCCGGCAGTCTTTGCATCTGACTACCAGTGAAGCGGCTGAAATTGCACAAAAATCCAGGGCGGAATTGCTTATTGCCACCCACTTCTGGCCTGGTTATGATATAAAGACATTAGAGCAGGAAATCAGGGCCATATATAAAAAAGAATTAAAAATGGCTTATTCGGGATTGCACGTTATTTTTTAGATGAAGAGAAGGGATGCTGGCCCGGTATTGCTGCCATAGCTTAGAGGATAAAATTTATGAGTTTAATACTGCCTGAGCAATTATAGTCATGAGTGTGGTAGTATAACTGAATAGAGACAATATGGATAGGAGTGCAACATGATTAGAGCAGGTAACCGATTAAATGATCAGATGAGACCAATTAAGATCATTCCAGGTTTTGTAAAAACCCCGGATGGTTCTGTTTTAATGGAAACAGGGGATACCAGAGTTCTGTGTTCCGCCATGCTGGAAGAAAAAATACCGTCGTTTTTGAAAGGCAGCGGAAGCGGATGGATAACTGCTGAGTATTCTCTATTACCGTCTTCTACCAACACCCGTACGTCCCGGGAGGCCAGCCGCGGTAAAATAAGCGGCAGAACTTCAGAGATCCAGAGACTGATCGGCAGGTCAATAAGATCAGTAGTAGATTTGGAAAAGCTGGGAGAGCGAACTATTTGGATCGATTGTGATGTCATCCAGGCTGATGGAGGAACCAGAACCGCATCTATCACGGGAAGCTTTGCAGCCCTGTTGCTGGCGTTGAAAAAATACCAGCAGGCAGGTATTATCGATGAAATACCGCTGAAAGACTATGTAGCTGCCATTAGTGTGGGAATAGTTGATGGAGAAAAAATGCTCGATTTGGACTATATTGAAGATTCGGGCGCCGAAGTTGATATGAATGTGGTCATGACCGGCAGCGGAGATTTTGTGGAAATACAGGGAACTGCCGAGGGTCAAGCATTCAGCCGCAGGGATTTGGATGAACTTTTAACCCTGGCTAAAAAAGGCATTGATGAACTTATCATATTACAGAAAAACATAGTGGGTCTGTGATAAAGCTTTCGAGGTTATGGGATAATCTAGATTCAAGCACCTTTGCGGCCGGTCTTTAACCGGGGAATTACCTGATTTGGAGACGCCCCGTGAACTTGTGGTATGGAATAATGCAGCCTGTTTGAATCGGCTTTTCCGCTGTACCTGCTTGAACCCAGATCCTCCCACGGCAGATATAGAGGGAGAATGGAAATGGAATTGCTTCTGGCAACACGCAATCGCAAGAAAAAAATGGAGCTGCAGCAGCTGCTGCAGAACCAGAGTATAAAGATATTAACCCTGGATGACATTGATGAGATACCAGAAATAATTGAAGACGGGCTAAGCTTTGCAGAGAATGCCATAAAAAAGGCCCTGGAGACTGCAGCCTTAAGCGGATATACCTGTCTGGCTGATGATTCCGGCCTGGTGGTTGATGCCCTGAAAGGAAGACCAGGAGTATTTTCCGCCCGTTTTGCCGGGGAAGACGCTGACGATGCGAAGAACAATGAAAAACTGCTGGATATGATGCGGAGTTTTAAAGAAGGCCAGAGAACCGCCAGGTTTATGTGTGTAATAGCGATTAGCAGTCCCGGCGGTGAAGTGGAAACGGCAAGCGGAGTGTGCGAGGGTAGGATTGCCTTAATACCAAGCGGTACGGGTGGTTTTGGGTATGACCCACTTTTTGTTCCCCGGGGATATGATCAGACTTTTGCGGAATTATCTCCGCAAATCAAGAACTCCATTAGCCACCGTGGAAGAGCACTGGAAAAATGCAAGCCTCTCCTCAAAAAGTTTCTGGGCTCATAATCGATCGGCGAGAGGGGGGCGCCCATGCTGATAGCAGTAACCGGTGATACTCATGGCCGGATCGATGCTGTGAAAAATGAACTGGAACGAAAAAGACTTGATTATCTGCTCCACACCGGTGACTTTTATGCCGATGGGATAAGGCTGGCATACCACTTGGGGATTGATTTTTCCGGAGTCAGGGGTAATTGTGATACCGGCCCAAGGGGTAAGCAGGAAGAAATGCTTGATTTGGCCGGGCATCGTTTTTGTATTCTTCATGGACATCGGCATAGAGTCAAGACTACTCTCAATGATGTATATTATCATGGTCTGGAAATAGGGGCAGAGGTAGTTGTCTTTGGGCATACTCATACACCCTGCTGTGATTTCCAGGACGGAATATGGCTGATCAACCCGGGCAGTCCCAGTCTGCCAAGATCAGGATCTATGGCAAGCTATGTGCTGATAAAGGCTGGAAAGGATTTTTTATTGCCGGAAATCATTGCCTTTAGATTATAATTATAACAATCTATTATTATTGGTGCATGTGGAGGTAAAAAGGATGACAGAAGAAATGAATCCCAAATTGTTAAAAGGAAAGCCCCTGGCAGAGCAAATATTACTGGAAGTATCCCAACAATTGGAAAAGTTAAAGGAAAAAGGTATTTGCCCCTGCTTGACGACTATTGAGGTGGGCTCAGATCCGGCTTCCAGGTATTACCTGGATAACCAGAGGCGTACTGCGGAAAGAGTTGGAATCAAGTATGAATCAAGACAATTGCAGGAGAATATTACCCGGGAGCAAATGCTGGAAGTAATTGAAGACATAAATGAGAATCCGGGCATACATGGCTTAATAATCAATCTTCCCTTGCCCGGGCACCTCAAGGTTAGCGAAATGCAGTGGAATATAAATAGTGCTAAAGATGTGGAGGGAGTTACTCCGCAAAACTTGGGCAAAATGGTTTTGGGTGCTGAAGGACTGAAGCCCTGCACGGCACTGGCCATTGTGGAATTGATCAAGTCCACCGGGGTAGACATTAAAGGCAAAGAAGTTACGGTCATTGGGCGCAGCAGCATAGTTGGCAAACCGGTCAGCCTGCTGCTCCTAGCCGAAAACGCTACCATAACCATCTGTCATTCCTTTACTTCCAAAGCTGGTCTTCTGGAAGCCCATGTAAAAAAAGCGGACATACTGGTGGCGGCACTGGGAGTACCGGAATTTGTTAAAGGTGAATGGCTCAAGGATGGTGCCATAGTAATAGACGCCGGTATAAATAGTGTGGATGGGAAAATGGTTGGCGATGTGGAATTTGAAGCAGCGGCGGACAGAGCGAGCTTAATTACTCCGGTTCCCGGGGGAGTAGGCCCGGTTACTACGGCACTGCTGATGAAAAATACTGTTGATGCAGTCTATATGCAGCTGTCCAGGGTTTAATATCGAGTTTAATGTTGAGAGCTGCGGGACCTCATAAATAGAGGTCTTTTATGTTTTTTATTATACTGGGGATAAGGTTTGAGATTAAAACAAATTGCCGGCAGAACATTTGCAATTGAATACCCGAGTTCGGTAGGAGTCTAGCTAGCTTTTTTACATAACACCGGTCGGGTCCGGATAGCTGTGCAGAAAGGCGCCTGCTTTTTTATCCCACTAACTAGTTAACCATGAAAAAGTAATAAAATTGCTCAGGGGGATGTATAAATATACTGGCGGCTAGTTTATCGAAGCATAGTGAACAACAACCCTGCGCCGACGATTATGTCGTTACCCTGGGGTATAATTCATACCAGGTGTCAGAGGGAGTTGGAGATTACGTTTGTAATTTAGACAGTACCAGCTGCAACAGCCGATCGAAGGCATCCTGACGGTTTTGGTATTGTACCGGCAACTGCCAGACATGCTTCCCTACCAGGGGAAGATCATGGATCGCACTTCATTCAGGCACCATATCCGCTACTCTTGCTTCTCCAAAATAGTCCAGCAATGCAAACAGTACTTCACTGTTATTGCTCCATTCCTTGGTATTGATGATGGTAGGGATGACTAAATCGATAGGATGGTTATCAGTCGTGGCTGAAGATATTATGTTGTCCAGTAAGGGGAGTGCAGCTGTTTCTTCCCCCCTCAGGTCGGTACAGGCAGCTATCAGGTCAGTGTCATTAAGGATATTCAGGTAATCTTTGAAATCTCCCCCGCTGTCTATAATTATAAAATCATATTCTTCAAAATCAGCGGTCTTAATATTTAACCCGGGTATTATTAGCATATCAAACCCCATATCACTAGACAGTTTGCTACGGTGAGTTGTACTAATATTAAACCACAGTTTAAGCAAATCGGGATCTCCTGCCTCCAACAGTATCACTTGGTATCCGAGTTTGGTCAGACCGGCAGCCAAATTTACTGCTATGGTGGTTTTTCCCTGGGCCGGATAGCTGGAAAGCAAAGCCAGTGATTTCATTATTATCGCCTCCCCATGTAAGTCCTGGTTTACTAAACTCAAACGAAAGGTCATCTTTTCTGGGGTAATACTCCCGTCAGCCTATAATGTTTCCCTTAAGCAGAGCAGTACCTCATACAATACAATTATCGCTGGATATCACTAATACTATTTTAGCATTATTGTGGTCAGAAAACCCAAAAAAAGCAGCAGGCGAACCTGCTGCTCAGCTTGTCGATAAAGTCGACAAGCTGCCAGGCCAATGACAGAAGCGGAGATCAAGGCATGAAAGAAGCCCGCGATTGATTCGTAC
>CAZBKS010000009.1:0-14155 GCA_964492475.1 uncultured Syntrophomonas sp.
CAAGATACCAATTTCCGGTTGCTTCTGGTACCTGAGTCTGCTGCCTCCGTCACTGGTATCTTCGATACTGACTTCCAGCTGGTTCAAAAAGTCCCGCAGGGCATCTGCTACCTGATAATCTTTTTCCTGGCGGGCGGTTTGCCTCAAGCTGGCCAGAATATCTAATATTTCATCTACAATTCCCTGTTTATCATACCCTGCTTCGATAAAAATACCCAGCACTCCACCCAATTCTTGTAAAATACTGCTACCCTGTTTTACTGTGCTCTGATCCTGGAGACTGTCTGCATCAGCTCCAGCAATATAGGAGTTAATCTGGTGAGCCATCTCAAACAGGAAACCGAGCGCTTTAGCAGTATTAAAGTCGTCCTCCATAGCCGTGATGAATTCTTCTTTTAATACAGCCAGCGAATTCATAAATTCCTGAGCGTGGCCTTCTATTATTACCTGCTCAGATATTTCTTTAACAAATTCATCAGCCAGCATAAGGGTTGTTTTAAGCCTGCCCAGAGCTTTCCGAGCTTCCTCCAGCTTGCCGTCATCAAAATCCAGCGGACTTCTATAATGGGTGGCGATCAGATAATATCTAATCACATCGGCTGGATAACTGGCCAGTATATCCCGGAGAATAAAAAAATTTCCCAATGATTTGGACATTTTTTCATTATTTACGGTAATAAATCCATTGTGTATCCAGTATTTAACGAATTCCTGCCCGGTAAGTGCCTCCGCCTGGGCTATTTCGTTCTCATGGTGGGGAAAGATAAGATCGCTTCCTCCCCCATGAATATCAAATGTATCTCCTAAATACTTAGTGGACATAACCGAGCACTCTATATGCCAGCCCGGCCTTCCCTTACCCCATGGACTGTCCCAGGCCGGTTCGCCTTCTTTGGCTGCCTTCCAGAGCGCAAAATCGACCGCTTCTTCCTTGCGTTCATCAACTTCCACCCTGGCTCCTGCCATCATGTCGTCCAGCGATCGTCCGGATAGCTTGCCATATCCTGCAAATGCTTTTACCCTGAAGTATACATCGCCATCAACTACATAAGCGTAACCTTTATCAATTAGCCCTTGCACTGCTTCTACTATATCAGGTATGTGTTCACTGACACAGGGGTGGACATCCGCTCTCAAAACATTAAGGGCATCTGCATCCCGAAAATATTCTGCAATATATTTTCGGCCCAGCTGAAGGGCATCCATTTCTTCCTCTTTAGCCCGGTTTATTATCTTGTCATCTACATCAGTAAAATTCTGTACATAAGTAACGTCATAGCCTTTATAAGTTAAATAGCGTCTTACGGTATCGAATACCACCAGAGGCCTGGCGTTCCCCAAATGAATATAATTATAGGTAGTAGGACCACACACATAGATATTTACCTTATTCGGATCAAGCGTTACTAATTCTTCTTTTTTCCCACTGAGAGTATTGTATATTTTCATGCTGGGCAGCCTCCTTTTCATAAGATTCTATTCTCTGCTCCAGGTTATTGATTTTTTCCTGTAGGGAGGTTAGCATATCCGCTACCGGGTCGGGCAATATGTGATGTTCCAGATCTACTCCTTCATGGCTTATCCTGGTTCCCTCTCTGACCACTATTCTTCCCGGTACTCCTACCACAGTACAATCCGGGGGAACACTATTCAATACTACCGACCCTCCACCAATTTTAACATTATCTCCCACAGTAAAAGAACCCAATACTTTAGCGCCAGCGCTGATGGTAACATTATTTCCTATAGTAGGATGTCTTTTCCCTTTTTCTTTTCCCGTACCTCCCAGGGTGACCCCCTGGTATATGGTAACATTATCTCCTACTTCAGCAGTTTCGCCAATAACTACTCCACCCCCATGATCAATAAAAAATCCTTGTCCTATACTGGCTCCGGGATGAATTTCAATACTGGTTAAAAATCGGCTGATGTGTGAAATTAACCGGGCCATAAAAAACCACCGTTTTTTATAAAAATAGTGAGCCATGCGATGATAAATAACCGCATGAAATCCAGGATAACAGAATATTACTTCCAGTACGCTTCTTGCGGCCGGATCTCTTTCAAAAACAACACCGATTTCATTCTTCAAGGTTTTAAACATGACTATCCTCCTTCTAACATAAAAAGCCTTTCATCTCCTTAGAGACGAAAGGCTTTACTTCCGCGGTTCCACTCTACTTAAGTACATAAATAAATTATATACTCCACTTAATTTAATAACGGTTAAACCGGATATGCCTACCTATGTATTCAACATACCTGCTCCCGGGCGCAGATTCAGACGATTTCTTTCTGTGAAAAGGCTCTCAGCCGGTGACCTCTTCTCTCTGGCAGCGATAACCGCCCTACTTATCCCGTTCTCTGCATTTATTTATTCGATTACTGTTATTATATGCAGGTATCAATACAATGTCAACGCGGATTATTCCTGCTGATGTTTTCCAGTCATATTAATATTACCGCGTGTTAGGGCGTAAAAGACTTCCCACCATGCTGTCAATATCCTTAATAAATAATATTATATTGTTATATGAGTCCCATTTAACATCTCATCCTTTTAAATATTCATCTATAGCCTCAGCGGCTTTTTTACCAGCCCCCATGGCCAGAATTACGGTGGCTGCGCCGGTTACCACGTCTCCACCAGCATAAACGCCCTTCATGGAGGTGGCCCCGGTTTCAGCATCAGCTAAAATATTACCCCATTTATTAGTTTTCAAATCAGGAGTGGTCTGAGGCACCAGGGGATTAGGCCCCTGTCCTATCGCCATAATCACTGTGTCAACTGCCATCTCGAATACCTCACCGGGAATAGGGACTGGACTCCTGCGTCCTGATGCATCTGGTTCTCCCAGTTCATACTTCTGACATATAATTGAAGTAACTCTTCCTTCCTCGTTGCCCTTAATTTCTATGGGACTGGCCAGGTAATTAAATTTAATTCCTTCTTCCATAGCATGATCAATTTCTTCATGGCGGGCAGGCATCTCTTTTAAAGTCCGGCGATAAATGATATGTGATTCAGCACCTAACCTGAGAGCAGTTCTGGCACTATCCATGGCGACGTTGCCCCCGCCGATAACTGCTACTCGATCTCCTACTCTTATAGGAGTAAAATACTCCGGAAACTTGTAAGCTTTCATGAGATTATTACGGGTTAAAAATTCATTGGCTGAATACACCCCATTGAGATTTTCTCCAGGTATATTCATAAAATAAGGCAACCCTGCTCCTGTGCCTACATATACCGCATCATAACCCTTTTCCATTAATTCATTGATACTGTTGATTTTCCCTACCACGTTATTCGTTCTAATCTCTACCCCCAGCTTGGTTATATTCTCTACTTCCCGGGCTACGATTTGTTTAGGAAGACGAAATTCGGGTATTCCATAAATTAATACCCCTCCCGCTACATGCAGGGCTTCGAAAACGGTAACCTGGTATCCCATCAAACCAAGACACGACGCCGCTGTCAAGCCCGAAGGGCCTGATCCCACAATGGCTACTTTCTTGCCATTCGGGGTGATTTCCGGAATAGACTCTAAACCCTGGGCCATCTCCCAATCAGCCAGGAAGCGCTCCAATCGGCCAATGGCCACCGGTTCGTTTTTCTTGCCGAGGGTGCATTTGCTTTCGCATTGACTTTCCTGCGGGCATACCCGGCCGCAGATAGCCGGCAAATAGTTCTTTTCTTTTAATTTGTTAATAGCACCAACAAAATCCCGTTCAGCCGTCATTTTGATAAAGGCCGGTATATCGATCCCAACCGGGCAGCCATCAATACAGGGACTGTTCTTGCATTGGATGCAGCGGTTAGCCTCCAGGACTGCGGTTTCCGCAGAATATCCCAGGGCCACTTCTTCGAAATTAGAACAGCGCTCACCAGGATCCTGATACGGCATGGGATGTTTTTTCGGTATTATTTTTCGCTTTTCCTGTGACATTGACATTCTCCTTCCCCCCACCTTTGACTCAGCGCTAACTTTTCCTCATCGATAAACATTTTTGCCCGCATCTTAACCAGTTCCCAGTTCACCTTATGTCCATCAAATTCCGGACCATCTACGCAGGCAAATTTAGTCTTCCGGTCTACTTCTACCCGGCAGGCACCGCACATCCCGGTCCCATCTACCATTATCGGATTTAAACTGACCATAGTGGTGATACTCTCCGGTGCGACACTGCATACTGCCTCCATCATAGGTACTGGTCCAATGGCGATGATCCGGTCAACATTGGTCTGGCCAAGGATCTCGCCCAGAACATCACTGACAAATCCTTTCTGCCCGGAACTACCATCATCAGTAGCTACATGCAGCCTGCTGCTGATTTCGTTCATTTCCTGTTTCCAAATCAAAAGTTCTGCGTTTCTCGCCCCGATTATAGAAATAACCGTGTTGCCGGCCTCTTTTAAGGCCCGGGCGATAGGGAAAACCGGAGCCACACCAACGCCGCCGCCAATACAAACCACGGTTCCGTAATTCTCAATCTCCGATTCCATTCCCAGCGGACCGACAAAATCTACTATGGAATCCCCCTGCTTCATGAGCCCCAGCAAATTAGTTGTTTTGCCAACTTCCTGAAAGATGATGGTGATAGTACCCGCATCAGCATCAAAATCGGCAATAGTCAGCGGTATCCGCTCACCTTCCTCGTCAATGCGCAAGATGATAAACTGACCAGGCCTGGCTTTTCGTGCTATTTCAGGCGCCAATACTTTAAATAGCTTGATCTTAGGTGCCAGTTCCTCCTTTAACACAATCTCGAACATAGTCCTCTCCTCCTATCTCATTTGTCATTCGTATAAAATCTCATTATTTTCTTACTCTCTGAACTGATTATTTTTGATTAAATTAACTATTCTTGTCCACCAACAATTCTCACAAATTTTAATGAAATCATCCGAACCTGCCACCATTTATACATGATCAGTGTGAAAACTTAAATTCTATTGACATATCTAAAGGAACTGCAGCTCGGGTTATCAACCTAAAACAGTTCCGTCTTCATCTCAACCGTTATTGCATCACTGTTTTTAAGAACTGCAACCAGACCCTCCACCTTTGGCAGCCCACACTTATAATAATACTTGAAAGAATTTATTTTTCCATGGCAGAAATTAGATCCCTAATGACCTGTCCCAGTTTATACCAGCGTTATTGACCATAATATCTATAGTACCAAATTCCTGAACAATTCGAACTATTATTTTGTAACCGTCTTCAACAACTTCAACATCTGTCGATAGCGATTAAACCCCAGCTCTCTCAGTTAGGAAGCTACCTCTTCACATCAATCCAATTTTCGAGCGGCTATGACGACATTGGCTCCCATCGTGGCTAGGACGAGGGACATTTGATTTCCTAGACCAATTAGATCCTCCCGTAACAAACTGCTACCTTGCCGTCCAGCCGGACATCTCTTCTGTGTTCATATCATTCATCTCAAACATCACTTGTAATAGTACTCTCTCCTGATATCTATCACTGAGAGGAGTTAGAAACAAATTCTCTTTAGAACCCCTAGACGGCTACTTGATAGTCTTGGGTGGAGTTAATTTATCCAGAAAATACTTAAGGTGCTGGCCATGCAGAACAGCACCTTGAACCCCATTCTCAAGTAATATTAAAAACCCTTATTTATCATTTGCAGGGCGGCATTAATTCGATTCAATGTTTCTTCTTTACCCCAAATACTTATGAGGCTGGGCAGATCAGGCCCATGTACTTTTCCGCTGACCGCGCAGCGCAGAGGCATAAAAACGTTTTTCGGTTTGGACCCGGTCTTTTTTGTCACTGCTTTTATATGCTGCTTCATGTCCTCGGGAGCTTCACCAGCTGGGAAGTCATCTAAAAAGGTCTGCAATACCAATAGCACTCCTTCACCCTGCAGGACCTGAAGGGCTTCTGTTTCATACGCAATATTATCAAATATTACTGCCACCTCACGCGCAATATCACTCAGGCATACCAGATGGTCGCGTACCGTAGCAATCATCAGTTCATATTTCTCCTGGCTCATCCGGTCTATGGATTCCGCATAGGGGGAATTATCCAAAAATGGCTTGACCAGGCTGGTCAGCTCACTTATATCAAGCTTTTTTATATACTGCTGGTTTATCCAGTTCAGCTTATCCATATCAAAAACCGCCGGACTTTTGGATACACGTTCCAGGGTGAAGGCTTCTGCAATCTCTGCCGGGGACAGCAGTTGTTCCTCCCCTTCCGGAGCCCATCCCATCAGAGACAGGAAATTAAACATGGCCGCCGGCAAATATCCCATTTCCCGATATTGGATAAGGGATGTGGCACCATGCCGTTTGCTCATCTTCTGACGATCACTTCCCAATATTAACGAGATGTGGGCAAAGGCTGGTCTTTTGAAATTCAAGGCCTCATAAATCATCAGCTGCCGCGGGGTGTTGGATAAGTGCTCTTCGGCCCTTATTACATGGGTGATACCCATCAAAACATCATCAACAACTACTGCAAAATTATAGGTAGGCAGCCCGTCTGATTTCAAAATTATAAAATCACCGATGCTGTCACTTTCAAAACTCACCCTTCCCCGAACTATATCATCAACCACATATATCTTGCTGGCAGGAACCTGAAAGCGAATAGTCGGTTTAATACCCTGCTTGATCTTGGCCTCTCTTGCTGCATCACTGAGATATCTGCATTTACCCAGATAACGTGGGGTTTCCCCCTTTGATATTAACTCCTGCCGCTCCTGCTCCAAATCCTCTTCCGTACAAAAACAATAATACGCCTGTCCAGACTCTATTAAATTCTGGGCGTATTCCTGGTATATAGCAACCCTTTCGGTTTGACGATAAGGTCCATTTTTTCCCCCGGCACCCATACCTTCAGTCCATTTTATTCCCAACCACTGCAGAGATTCTATAATTTCCTGCTCATATTCTCGTTTGGAACGTTCTGCATCGGTATCTTCTATGCGCAGAACCAATTCTCCCTGATTATTTACCGCAAATAGATGGTTGAATAATGCCGACCGGGCTCCCCCTATATGCAGCGGACCGGTCGGACTGGGCGCGAACCTGACCTTAATATTACTCATAATATCTCCCTCCCTTACACAACAGCTAATTATATCATCCAGTCTCGCCTACCGGCAAGCTACGCACCTACCAGGCTCTTAATACTGGTAATAAGGTTTTCCAGAGCGGCCAGAAGCTTTTTCAGCAAGCCCACCGCCTCTTCCCCGCTATTCTGGAGCTCATCCAGTTTTCTTTCCAGATTCTGCATCTGGCTCCCCAATTGTCCGGCACTAATATTTAACTGTTGAATTTTTTGCATCAAGACCACAATTCTATTTATATCTTCCTCGGATAACTTTATATTTAAGTCGGCGCTTATCTCTAATATTATTTTCCTTATTTCCTCTGGATCACTGATGTCTTCTGCGACTACCTTTTTCTTAACTTCAAAAATAAGCTTTCCAGCGTCTTCCTGGCCTATGCGATCGCCTAACTCCGAAGTCTCAGCCATTTCTTCATGGGCGGTGGTTTTATTTTCTTCCTTGAGATTTTCCCCGCTGGCCGTCTCAAAGGCCTTAATAATGCCAGTTAAAGCCGCGGTACCCGATACTTCAAAAGGAGCTGCCACAACCACCCGGGCATCTTCTATGCCGGCCGTAACCAGAGCATTGGCGTACATAAAGGGTGTAATAGCAGTAATATTTTCCGTCTGAACCTCGATACCCTTTCCTTTATCAAGCAGTTCACAATAAGCTGAAGATATGGCCCGACTGCCAATCAACTCGTCGTCCACCACACCCTCCAGATAAGATCTCTCTTCCTGGTTACTCACGCTTATATATTGCAGACTCTTTCCATTGGTCCACTCCTGAAAATATTCCATGACCGTATTTTTTTGCTGGGAAGTTAAATCCTCCCCTAGGCTTATTACCGCTTGAGGCTGTTCCTGGCCGGTTCCGGTAGTGGTTATTTCGCTCCTTAGATAGACGGTCCCCAACAGCAATGCTGCCACAAACAGCAAGAAAATTTTACTCTTGTTAATGCTCATAAATACTGATCAGCCCCCTGCATTTTTTTTAGCTTTCCTCAAGCAGGGAGTAAATATTATATTTCTTTAATTAAAGCAACTGCCTGAGCTGAAATACCTTCCCCTCGTCCCTCGAACCCCAATTTCTCAGTAGTAGTAGCTTTTACACTGACTCTATGTTGGTCAAGCCCCAGCTGGTTTGTGATATTAGCTCTCATAGCTTCAATATAACCTACTAACCTGGGCTCCTGGGCTACTATCGTACTGTCAATATTATAAACCTGATACCCAGCTGCATTAAGAAGCGAATTCACTTCAGCCAGCAGGAGCAAGCTGCTTATTCCTGCATAGCGCATATCACTATCAGGGAAGTGCTTTCCGATATCCCCCAGTCCGGCCGCCCCTAACAAGGCGTCACATATGGCATGAAGCAGAACGTCTGCATCTGAATGACCCAGTAATCCACTCGGATGTGGTATTTCTACTCCACCCAGGATCAATTTCCTGCCCGGCTGCAGCTGATGTACATCATAGCCAATACCTATACGCAAAGCTCCCCCCCCCTTTTTAATGGATTATAGGTCAGCATTATTATTGCTTGATAGCAAACTTTCCGCCACTACTATATCCTCGGGCGTAGTTATTTTAAGGTTGCGGTTGTCGCTCTCTACTATTTTAACTCTTCCTATATATCTTTCAAAAAGACTGGCATCGTCCGTACCGTATATTCCTTCAGCATAAGCCATTTGAAATGCTTTCCACAGCATCTCAAAATTGAATACCTGTGGTGTCTGTACTGCAACGATCCTGGACCTGTCCAGAGTATCAACTGTAAAACCTTTCTCATCCACCTTTTTCAAGGTATCCCGGGCCGGTACCCCGGGAACTGCTGCATTCCATCTTTCAGCTGCCGACAGCAGATCCACCAGCAGTTGCTTGGTCAGAAGCGGCCTGGCACCATCGTGAACAGCAACCAGGCCAGATTGGTTTTCAAAAGTACGCAAGCCTGACCATACTGAGTCCTGTCTTTCCTTTCCCCCGGAGATCACTCCTATTACCTTTTGGTAGCCATATTTATTAACAATTTCATTTTTACAGTATTCTATATCAGCTGAATTGGCAACCACTACTATACTGTCAACTGCATCGAAGTTTTCAAAAGTATCCAGGGCGTAAGCAAGTACCGGTCGGCCCTTGATCAGCATATACTGTTTGTTCAACTTACTGTTCATTCTGCTGCCCAGGCCGGCAGCAGCAATAACCACTCTGAGGTTCTTATCCAAATAAATTCACCTCTGATATGTCTTGCAAAGATTGCGCCATACCCGCATCTGCTCGAATTTCTCTGGCCTTGCGGGTAAATATCATGCGACCCGCTGCGGTCTGAAAAACACTGGTAACCACCACTTCTAAATCCTGGCCAATTTCACGGTTGGCTTCCTCTACTACTACCATAGTGCCATCCTCTAAATATCCAACTCCCTGGCCGTATTCCTTGCCTTCTTTAATAATGGCCACCTGCATGGTCTCACCAGGATAAACGATGATCTTTACCGCATTAGTTAGTTCATTGATGTTCAACACCTTGATGCCCTGCAGTTCAGCCACCTTATTGAGATTATAATCGTTGGTAATAATACTGGCATTCAATTGTTTGCACAGACCTACTAACTTTCCATCAACATCTTTTTCCTGACTAATATCAGCTTCAATTATATCAATTTTTATACTGGAATGTTTCTTCATTTTGGATAAAAGCTCCAGGCCTCTTCGACCCTTATTGCGTCTGATCGCATCAGAGGAATCTGCAATATGCTGTAGTTCTTCTATAACAAAGGTAGGGACAATAATTGGTCCCTCCAGAAATCTGCTCAGGCATACATCATATATCCGCCCGTCAATAATAGCACTGGTATCCAGAACTTTATAGTTTTCCCTTGACTCTGTAAAACCATGACTATCCTCCTTAATTCCTTTTCCCCGGGTGATAGTATTAAACACATCAAAAGCACGTCGGGTGCCTATTTTCAATCCCAGGCATACACTGCTCACAAATACCAGCAGGGCAAGATAGCTTCCCAGGCCTCTGAGCATAGAAAGCGGAAAACTGCTCAGTACGCCCACCAGTATGCCCATCAGCAGGCCGGCCATTCCGCCCATAATTACTTCTATAGCAGTATCATCCAGCCTCTGGTTTAGCACCTTAATGAATTTTCTTCCCATATTCAGGAACCAGCTCACTGCAATATAGCATAAGACCGAGCTCAGCATTCCAAGGCCTACTATCCATGCCATATCCAACTTAATTATGACCTGTACCATATAGGCTGACCAGGCTCCTATGACAAGAGACATGATAAATAAGTTCCTGGAAATTAGTAGCTTATTATACATATTATGCACCTCCATATATATATTTTGATGTTTAAAACTAGCTCTTATACATAAATCCAAATTCAGGAGGCCTTTGGACAAAATTTATTAGTCGAATCCAGGTGAATCAGCATCGAATACGCGGTTTACCTAAATTGACAAATATTCTCCAGCAGGGATATAATTAATAAAATCACATAATTAAAGGGGGGCAGGTCTTTCGTGAAGGACTTGATTTGTGATGAGTTTCAGAATGTAGTAGGTGATTTGCTTATTAGACACCGAAGCATACTGGATATTCTTTCTAAATTATCTGAATCTGCCTGCCGGGTAAATAGAGCAGTAGTAAAATCAATCACTGACTGCGGTTGTGTCTCTATTAATGCGGAGAAAGTTCAGGTTCCAGAGCATATTGATTCTTTTGAAGAATTAAAAAAGTGCCTGGATAACCACCTGCGAGGGGAACTCTGTCCCGGCTGCGAAGAAGTCATAGTTGCTGAAATGGGAAAACTACTATTTTATTCCGCGGCTTTATGCAATACCCTTGATTTAAACCTTTATGATGTTTTTCTGGAAGAATACAAAAAAGCAAGTGCTCTGGGAGTTTTTAATTTAACTTAACATGGGGTCAGGCATTAACTTATTAACTTACTGGATATCAATAAACAGATTCTTAATAAAGAGCAGGGGAGAATTAATTTTCCCCTGCAATTATATTCATTCTCAATTACAGCTCGCTTACTTATAGTAAGAGTAAGTTAGTGCCTGACCCCATGTTACATCATATATTCCAGCAGCAGCTGTTCCTGCATGCGCTTAAGACCGTTCTTTATGTACTTGG
The DNA here is from genome assembly GCA_964492475.1 of uncultured Syntrophomonas sp. Taxonomy (GTDB): domain Bacteria; phylum Bacillota; class Syntrophomonadia; order Syntrophomonadales; family Syntrophomonadaceae; genus JAAYJK01. The sequence continues at coordinate 11,248 of CAZBKS010000009.1, forward strand.
CTCTTACTTCGCCTATCCCCTCAACTTCATCTAATTCAGCTATGCTGGCTTTAAGCACATCACTTAACAGAGCAAATCGTGCCATTAGATTATCAATAACTGCTACCGGCAGCCGGGGCAGCTTCTGCAGCATCCGGTATCCGCGCGGGGAAATAGACTGTTCCATATGGCTGCTGGCCGTACCCAGGGAGAGGTTTCTGGATATGAACATCGAATCAGATATGTCTTCTTCAAAAGCTCTTAACAAATTATCCATTATTTCCCGAGGTGATTTATCCTGATTGTTAGAATAATCCTGTATTATATAAAGGGCTTCTCCTTCTACATTAGTGATCATTTCATCCAGCTGCATTTTTACCAGACGGCCTTCGGTTCCCAGTTCTGCAATATAATTTTCTATTTCCTTGGCTATGTTCAGAACTCTTACCGCTCTTTTTATAACTTCACACACTTCCGATACCGTGACCATATCCTCGAATTCCAATCCCCCCAGCCTCTGCAATTCCTTAAATAATACGTTGCGGTATTTTTCCAGGGTCTGCAGGGCCTGGTTGGCTTTAATCAAAATGGGCTCTATGTCTCTTAAGCGAAAAGTAATATTGCTCTGATACATTGTAACTACTTTTCTGCGCTGGGATATAGCTACGACCAGTTCTCCGGTCTGCAGGGCAACCCTTTGAGCAGTACGATGTCGAATTCCCGTTTCGTTGGATGGTAGTTGGGGATCCGGGTCTAACTGGGCATTGGCAATTAGTATGCGGGAGGCATCAGCGTTCATAATTATGGCGCCATCCATTTTGGCAAGTTCGTACAACCTGGCTGGAGAATATTCACAATCGATATGAAACCCACCGCTGACCAATTCCATTAACTGCGGTGAATCACCCACTACTACCAGCCCGCCAGTGTTGGCCTGGAGAATATTTTCCACTCCTATTCTAAAAATACTGCCCGGTGCCAGCATTTTAAGATATTTTCGAAACTCGCCTTTATAGATTTCTTCCACCCCAATCACTCCTTATTGATAAAATCTATTAGATCATCTAATGTAGACAGTGGATAAACGCCCAGCTCTGAACTTTGCGGGTAGTTCACTCCAGCAGGAACGGCTGCTAGTTTGTACCCCAGTTTTACTGCTTCTTTAAGCCGGGCTTCAATAAAAGAAACTGATCTGACTTGACCTGATAATCCCACTTCCCCTACAAAAATAGTATTCGCTGGGAGCTGATATTCCTTATAACTTGAAATAATGGCCGCGGCAATCCCCAGATCAGCGGCTGGGTCTTTAATAAAAAGACCGCCCGTTATTCTAAGATATACATCATAAGCTGATAAATTATATCCTCGCAGCTTCTCCAGTACCGCAATAATTAAGGATAACCGGTTTTGATCAATGCCCGATGCCATCCGGCGTGGATATCCTGGCCCGGAAGAAGATACCAGTGATTGAACTTCAATCAGCAGTGGCCTGCTTCCTTCGTAGCTGGAGGTAACAGCCGTACCGATTGGATTCTCACCGGAGCCCAGTAATATGTCAGAAGGATCCAGGACCTCTACCAGTCCCTCACTTCTCATCTCCATCAATCCTATTTCATTGGTGGAACCAAAACGGTTTTTTATCCCCCTTAACAGGCGAAAACAGTAGTTGTTGTCCCCTTCAAAATAAATTACTACATCAACCATATGTTCCAAAACCCTGGGGCCTGCTATCGCACCTTCCTTGGTTACATGTCCAATCAGAAAGAAAGCTTTTTCCATTTTTTTGGCTATTTTAGTTATTCTGGCGGTGCATTCCCTCAATTGTGCCACACTGCCGGGAATTGAAGAAACATCGCGAGAATAAACGGTCTGTATAGAATCAATAATAATAAGTCCTGGATTGATATCTATTATATATTCCTCCAAGAGGTCTATTTCCTGTTCATTTAACAGGTAAATATTTTCGTTGTTTATGTCCAGCCGGAGTGAACGCAATCTGATTTGTTTTAAGGATTCTTCCCCCGATAAATAGATAACCTTTTCCCCATCTGCTCCAATATGGTTGGCAACCTGCAATAACAGGGTAGATTTGCCTATCCCCGGATCCCCACCTAGTAGTACTATTGAACCAGGAACTATGCCACCGCCGAGCACCCTGTCCAGTTCTCCAATTCCGCTGCTAAACCTCTTGATGTCATGACTGGAAATAGATGTAAGGGAGATGGCCTCAATATGTTTCTTGTTAATTCCCGGGGATTTCTTTTCTGCTCTTTCCTCTATCAGAGTATTCCATGATCCACAGCCCGGACATTTACCCAACCATTTTAAACTTTCATAAGCACATTCACTGCAGATGAATTTACTAATAATTTTCCCCATAATGCTCTCCTTATTAGAACATTATACCCTAAAGACCCATAACAAAATTGTAGAAATTACGACTCCGTGTAATAAATCACCCTATATTTTTATATCATATGTAATTATCGTGATAATAGTAATAATTATTAAGAAGGGACCCCCCATTGACGGCCCCTTCCCCAGCAAGCAATTCTTTATCCTTTAGTGATAATCATTTTTTCGTCTACCGCATCGACCAGTATTTTATCACCAGGCTGCACATTTTTTCTCAGAATCTCTTCCGAAATACTGTCTTCTACCAGTTTTTGCAGAGCTCTCTTGAGTGGACGCGCACCATAACTGGGATCATACCCTTCTTTCATTATCAGCTGTCGGGCTCCATCCCTGATCTCCATTTCGTATCCATTATCTTCTACTCTCTGTTCCAAGTCCTTTAACAACAGGTCTATTATTTTTGCCAGATCTTCATCAGACAGGTTTTGAAAGACTATCATCTCATCCACCCGATTAATAAATTCCGGCCGGAAGGTGTTTTTAAGTTGCTGCATTACCCGGTTCTTCATCTGGT